>CAZMDP010000036.1:0-9397 GCA_964565015.1 uncultured Prolixibacteraceae bacterium
CCCGATTTAACAACCATCGGAGCGTTGATGCAGTCGTTTTCGGGGTTGATTGTCCCCGAACGGTTGATACTTATCGCCAGATTGTACGAGGTATATCAAAAAGTAACGGGCTTCAAAGAAACCTTCGATGATTTTTTCTTCTGGGGCGAAATCCTGCTTGCCGATTTTGATGATATCGACAAATACAGGGTAAATGCCAGGCATCTTTTTCAGAATATTTCGGAAATTAAAGAGATTGAACGCCATTTCGATTACCTTACCGAACAACAAAAGGAAATGCTTGAGCAATTCTGGGGTAGCCTTAAAAACTGGGAATCGCGCGAGCAGCAGCGCAATTTTGTATCGTTCTGTAACAGGCTTTACGACATTTATGCGGGGTATAAAGACGATCTGCTCCGGAAAGGTATTGGTTATCAGGGAATGGTTATCAGGGATGGCATTGAAAGGGTTTTATCAGGTAAAAGTTTAAATTCATACAAGAAATACATTTTTGTTGGGCATAATGCTTTGAATGAATGTGAAAAACAACTTTTTTCAATCCTGAAAACTGATGGGAAAGCCGATTTTCTCTGGGATTACGACACATGGTATGTAAGCGACCCTGTAAACGACGCCGGGAAGTTTATGCGCGAAAACCTGCTAATGTTTCCTCCTCCTGAGGATTTTCAACCCGATACGGATGTTTTCGTGCAACCTAAAGAAATTCAAATAGTTTCTGTACCGTCATCGGTAGGGCAATCGCAGGTGATACCCGAATTTTTTGAATCTATCGGGGATGATCCAAACGAGGGTGAGTTGTTCGACAAGACTGCCGTGGTTCTGGCCGACGAATCGTTGCTTTTTCCCGTGCTAGGGGCCTTACCCGGGCAATCGGGCAATATTAATGTTACCATGGGCTATCCGGTTAAAAACTCCCCTGTAAACGGATTTCTTTATCTTCTGGCCATGATGCTCCGGAATACGCCTGTTGAACCAGGCGAAAAGCCACGTTTATATTTCAGGTTGGTTTTCGATATTCTGAACCATCAGTTGCTTACCGAAATATCAAAAGAAAAAGTGCACGATTTCATGCAAAAAGTAACCACTCATAATCAGGTGTATGTATCGCCCGATGAACTGGATTTTTCGCCACTGCACCAATTGATATTTACGTTACCCGAAACGGTTTCCGGGTATCCTGCCTATTTTCTGCGTATCCTCGGGCAACTCTACAAAATCGTTGCGGAGAAAAATCAGGGCCCACTGATCAAAGAACTGATTTACCACCTTTATATATCCATCGAAAAACTTCAATTGGCATTGACCGAAGCTGGCGGAGGAATTGAAATAACCCCTGCCATATTTTTCAGGCTAATGAACCAATACCTGGCCAAAGTTAATGTACCTTTCGAGGGCGAGCCCCTTTCAGGAATTCAGGTTATGGGGATACTCGAAACGCGCTGCCTCGATTTCGAGAACCTATTAATAATTGGCCTCAACGAAGAAACATGGCCCCGAGCCATTACATCGCCATCGCTGATAGCGTATAACCTGCGAAAGAGTTTCGGGTTGCCCGGCATCGACGACCAGGATGCCATGTATGCTTATTATTTTTATCGCCTCATTCAAAGGTCGAAACGGATTACTGCAACATGGAATACCATCAGGGAGGGAATATCGGGAGGAGAACTCAGCCGCTACGGTTTCCAGTTAAGGTTACTTTCGCCACACAAAGTAAATTCCCGAAGCCTCGATTTTCAGTTTTCAGACCAATCGTTAGCGCCGATAGTCATTCGTTCGGGTAGTCAAATTTCAGAAAAACTACTGAAAATGAATGCCGATGGCAGGATATTGTCGCCAAGCGCCATCAATACGTTTTTATCATGTAGTTTAAGGTTTTATTTCAGATATGTTTTAAACATCGAAGAGCCCGATGAAGTGGCCGAAGAGATCGACCGACGGGTTTTCGGGAATATTTTTCATAAAGCGGTTGAAAATCTCTACTCACCTTTTATAGGAAAAACACTCGATGCAAAAACCATTACCGATGTAACCAGCGACAAGAAGAATATTGACCTTTGTATTCAGAAAGCCTTTGCTACGGAGTATTTCAAAAAATCTGAAAACGAAGCCGGTACTATACAAATCGAAGGAAAAGCGAAATTGATCTTTTCGACCATACGGTCGTACATACTTAATCTGCTTGAAATCGATAAGGAAAATTCACCCATCGGCATATTATCGCTGGAAAGTTATTACGAGGCGCCTTTTAATATCAATTTAAATGGAAAGCAGCACACCATAAGGATAGGGGGCAAAATCGACAGGCTCGATTCAGTTGCAGGCAGCATAAGGGTAATCGATTATAAAACCGGCAGTATTGATAAATATGACCTCTCCTGTAAAGATTTATACGACCTGGTCAATGCTGACAATAAAAAACAAAAAAAAGAAATCGTCCAGGCACTGATTTATGGTCTGATCCTCAGAAAAAAATATTATCCGGACATGTCGATCACGGCAACTGTTTATTCCATTCTGAAACTGAAAGACGAATCCTTTAATTCCACTATCAGGATGGATAATAAAGCTATTAACATGAGCGAAGCCGGACAGGAATGGGAGTCAATTCTGTCCGGAATTCTTGAGAACATCTATTCGCCCGAAGCAATCTTCTCTCAAACAGTTTATAAGGATCGCTGTGGTTATTGCCCCTATAAGCTGATTTGCGGAAGGTAATCCTTACAGCAGTCCCCTGTTTTTCAGGAGTGGTTCAATACCGGGCTGTTTACCGCGGAATTTCAGGTAAAGTTCCATTGGATCGGCGGTGCCACCGCGTTCAAGGATATTTGTCCGGAAAGCCTTTGCTACATCGGGATTAAATATGTTTCCGGTTTCCTTGAAAGCTTCGAAAGCGTCGGCATCGAGCACTTCGGCCCACAAATAACTGTAATAGCCACTCGAGTATCCGCCCGGGAAGATATGGGCAAAATAGGTCGATTTGTAGCGAGGGATTATCTCTTCAATCAAACCTGCTTTATCCATCGATATTTGTTCGAAAGCCTCCACATCGATGTTTTGTTCGTGTTTAAGTGTATGGTAATCCATGTCGAGGATAGCTGCGGCAACAAATTCGGTGGTCACAAATCCCTGGTTGAATTTTCCCGACCTTTCCATTTTGTCGATCAGCTCCTGTGGTATTGTTTCGCCTGTTTCGTAATGACGGGCATACATTTTCAACACTTCGGGTTCGGCGGCCCAATGCTCCATTATCTGCGAGGGAAGCTCAACAAAATCGCGGGCAACGTTTGTCCCGGCCAACGATTTGTAATGTACCTGCGACAACAGTCCGTGCAGACCATGCCCAAATTCATGGTAAAGGGTTTCCACCTCTTCGTAACTGAGTAGGGCGGGCTTTCCACCAGTAGGTTTCGAAAAGTTACAGGTAAGCGACACCACCGGCCTTATGTTTTTGCCATCCCTGAAATATTGTTCGCGGTAGTTGGTCATCCAGGCACCGCCGCTTTTCGACGGGCGCGGGTAATAATCCATATACAGTACACCTACATGGCTCCCGTCTGCATCCTTAACTTCGAACACCTCACATTCGGGATGAAACAAAGGCATATTATCGAGCGGGGAAAATGTTAGCCCGAAAAGTTTATTTGCCACTGCAAACATGCCATCGCGCACGTTGTTAAGCTCGAAATAGGGGCGTAATTGTTCTTCGTCGAGGTCGTACTTCTCTTTTCTTACTTTTTCGGCATAATACCACCAATCCCAGCTTGCAAGTTTAAATTTGCCACCTTCGCGGTCGATCATGGCCTGCATGTCGCGTGCTTCGGCTTTGGCGCGGGCAAGCCCGGGTTCCCAAACCTTGAACAACAGGTCATACACATTTTCGGGGGTTTTGGCCATGTTGTCGTCGAGTATAAACGATGCCCAGTTGTCGAACCCCATCAGTTGCGCTTTGCGGATTCGCAGGTTAACAAACTGATTGATAAGCGCTTTGTTGTCGTATTCGTTTCCGTTGTTCCCACGGTTATACATAGCCTTGTAAAGCTTTTCGCGCAGCTCACGTTTTTCAGAATAGGTGAGGAAAGGTATCCATGAAGGTTTATGAAGGGTGAATACCCATTTCCCTTCGAGGTTGGCAGCTTTAGCAGCTTCGGCAGCACCCGATATTACCGATTGGGGCAGGCCGGCAAGGTCGCTTTCATTATCGATAACCAATTGATAGTTATTGGTTTCGGCCAGTAAGTTCTGACTGAATTTAACGGTGAGCAACGATAACTCTTCGTTTATTTTTTTCAGTTCTTCTTTTTTATCGGGGGGAAGGTTGGCCCCACCGCGCACAAAACCTTTATAGGTTTCGCTCAGAAGCCTTTGCTGCTCCGGGTTAAGGTTAAGGGTTTCTCGTACCTCATAAACGGCCTTTACCCTTTCGAAGAGTTTTTCGTTCAGGTTTATGGCATCGTTATGCTGCGACAGCAAAGGAGCGACCGTTTCGGCAATTTTGTCCATTTCGTCGTTGGTATGCGCTTCTTTGATGTTGAAAAAGACATTGGCCACACGGGTCAGTAGGTCACCGCTCTGGTCGAGCGCTTCGATGGTATTGGAGAATGATGCCGGTTCGGGGTTGTTCACAATGGCGTCGATTTCGACATTATGCCGTTTCATCCCCTCTTCGAAAGCGGGAAGATAATGGCTGTTTTCGATTTTATCGAACGGGGGTACCTCAAAAGGTGTGTTGTACGCTTCAAAAAACGGGTTCATATCACTTGTTTTTGTTTTTTGGCCGCAGGATAATGCAATGACTGCCAGTGCCACATAATAAAATAATCGTTTCACTTTCTGCAATTTTTTGAGGTGCAAACATAGTAAATTGAGTAATCGTGTGAAAAAAAAATTCAAGGTAAATATTAATTTTTTGATTATTCAATAATTACTGTTTTACAGAGACATGGTTCACAAATCGTTTTTATATTTGGAAATAAAAATCAAATCGGCATATATTGATTAAAACATGGATGGTAAAGAACTAAAGGAAATTATACTTTGCGGTGAGAATTCGAAAGTACAGTTTAAAAAAGACATAAACAATGCAGTACAGATTGCCCAGGAAATTGCCGCTTTTGCAAACACAATGGGTGGAATTATTTTAATTGGGGTGATGATAAAAATGGTGAAATTGTTAACCTTTCTTTTCAGGATATTCAGCGAATCAATAATTTATTGTCGACTGCAGCCAACGATCATGTTAAATCGCCGGTTATTATAACCACTGAAGCAGTCAAGGTGGATAATAAAATAGTACTTGTTGTAAATGTCCCTGAAGGTGTCAATAAACCCCATACCGATAAAGATGGTTTGATTTGGATCAAAAATGGGGCCGATAAACGAAAAGTTACCAGTAAAGATGAAATTGCAAGAATGTTGCAAAGCAGCGGAAATCTGTATGCTGAAGAAATGATTTTAACGCATAGTTCACTGAAAGATCTGGATTGGGATAAGTTTAAAAGTTTTTACACTGAAGTATATAAAGAAGATTGTGATCAGGAATTTCTTCCGAGGTACATCGAAAATTTAAGGTTGGGAAATGAAAAACACCTCAATATTGCAGGAGCTTTACTTTTTAGTAAAAACCATCAGAAAATTATACCACAGTCTTTTATTGCCGCAATCTGGTTTTGGGGTAATAAATTAACCGATAAAGATTACCGGAGCAGCGAGAACATCTATGGAACGATCGATCAGCTGTTCAGAAAAGGATTTGATTTTATTTTTTCAAAACTCAATAAATTGCAACCTCCCGGAAGAGATTTTAACAGTTTGGGTATTCCTGAGATACCAGAGATAGTAATCAGGGAATTACTGGTTAATGCTTTGGTTCATAGGGATTTATTTATTAATGATTCTATTAAAATTTTTGTATTTGAAAATCGGATTGAAATAATCAGCCCTGGCAGGTTGCCAAATAATTTAACTGAAGCACAAGTAAAAAAAGGTATCCGAAGAACGCGGAACAGCCTGCTTGCCTCTTTTGCACCTTATCTGATCCAGTATCGGGGAGCGGGAAGTGGAATTCTACGTTCGTTGGAATTATACCCCGATTTTGATCTGTATAACGATACTGAAAATGAAAGGGTGGTTGTTACCATAAACAGGCCTCAACTGAAATCAATATAATCACAAATACTATGGGCTAAAAACCGGTATTTGCAAATGACTCCCTAATAAAAAAATTATTATAGTACTTATTATCTGATAGTTATATTTGTGTTCTCCCCAAATTGAAACCTTTTACACGGGAAATTTTTGAATTTGTTTAGAAAATTATTGTGAATACTTAAACAAAACACAAACTACTCTGTTTTAGTGTTGAATTAAAACAATTAATCATGAACGAACAGATAATTTTAAAAAGCCTGAATGGCAACGGAAATGGAAGCGTGAACGGGAAACACAACGGAAAACATCATAATGGCAACGATTCATTAGTGAATTACCATGAAATTGGGGATATGCACCTTGGAACTTCGATTGATACACCCCTACGGAAAGATGCCTTCACCATAAGCGATGAGGAAAAAGTTGCCATAATTGAGGAAAAATTCCGCGAAATACTTGAAACGTTGGGTATGGACCTTACCGACGACAGTTTGCGGGGTACACCCCACAGGGTTGCCAAAATGTATGTAAAAGAAATTTTTTACGGATTAAATCCTGCCAATAAACCCAAAATATCGGTTTTCGACAACAAATTTAAATACAGCGAAATGCTTGTCGAGAAAGAAATTCAGGTTCAATCGTTTTGCGAACACCATTTTCTTCCTATCGTTGGCAGAGCGCATGTAGGGTATATTTCGAACGGGGTAGTAATTGGTTTATCGAAAATCAACCGTATTGTAGATTACTTCGCCCGTCGGCCGCAGGTTCAGGAACGGCTTACAGTGCAAATTGCCAACGAATTGAAAAAAGCATTGAACACCGACGATATCGCCGTTGTTATTGATGCCAAACACATGTGCGTATCGTGCAGGGGCATTCAGGATGACCACAGCAGCACGGTAACTGCCGAATATTCGGGCAAATTTAACGACAGGGCAACACGCGAAGAGTTTTTGAAATACATCAGATTATCATAGTTGTTAGTAGTTAGTTGGTTTTTGAAAATGGCCGGGGGTTTTTATTCATCTCCGGCTTTTTATTTTCAGTTGAGTTCTTTTAAAGCTTCCTGCGCCTGTTTATGCTGAGGATTTATGCGGAGCGCCGTATTGAAATGGTTACGGGCTGCCGTCTGATTGTTTTTGTTCTTTTCGGTTATTCCCAGATAATACCAGGCATTGGCCAGATTACGGTCGTTTTTATCGGTGTTCCCCGAAATGAAATCGTTCAGGTATTTCTGCGCTTTTTCGCTGTGGCCCTGTCCGGCCATTGCTGCCATTCGCCCCGCCTGATACAAAAGGTTGCGGTTGGAAGGGAACTTAGCCATGGCCGGTTCATAAACTTTGAGCGCTTCGGCATGGTTCGAACGCGATTGATAAAACGATGCCAGCGAAGAATAGTATTTCAGGCTATCGGGCGAGGCATTCAGCGCATTCCGGTAGTTCGATTCGGCATCGCCAAACCTTTCTTCGGCATGCGCAATAAAACCCAACGCCCTTAGCCCTTCGGCCCGATTGTATTTCAGCATGTCGTTGGCAATTTTTTTTGCTTTGTCCGGGTCGCCCCCCATAATTTTCGGTGCGCGGGCATATAATCCAACCAGCATAAACGAAGCGTTCATGTTTCTCGGGTCGAGTTTAACCGCTGTTTCAAGGTGGGTCTTAACCCTTCCGGCCAGTGAGGCTTGTCTGATCATGTTGGCTTCGCGCGCCATCTGGCCATAAAGGTTGGCCAAAGCCAGGTGAAACCGGGCATCGTCTGGATTGGCCGATACCGCTTGTTTAAGGTACTCTTCGGCTTTCGACTGCTCATTTTTCTGCATCGAAATCAATCCCATATAATACCGGCTTTCGGCATACTGTGGATGACTTTTGGCAACAGCGCTCAACTGCCTGTATGCCTCTTCATATTTTTTCGACTCATACAAGGTAATGCCTGCCGATAAACTCTGTGCATAAATGACTTGACCAGAATAAATGGTACATAAAAAAATCAGAATAAAAGATTTGAAGTGCATAAATTTATTTCCGTTTTTGCCGATCATGTCAAAAATCTTACCATTTCAATTCTCCATCTGTTTAAAACCGGATTATTGCCCGTTGAATGTATTAAAGCAAGCAAAAAGCCCATTTTGCTGATACGCCAATCGTGGTATGTTATCCCTGTTGTCAATTCTGTGATATAAACATGTTTGAAATGATGATTAGGCATGAGTCCTGCCTGCTTTAACGACTTGATGCTTTTCAATAAAACTGTACATATTTCTGAATCACTTTCAATTCCGGCATTTTTCAAATCATTACACGAAAACTTAAGCTCCGATTCGTAAACTGCATCCCTGAATAACCTGATAAACTCACCTTCGGTTAATGGGTATTTTATTAATTCATCCATAGTACTCAAATATTTTGGTTATGCATATTTTTTCTTTTCCCTTAAACAACAATCCGCAATAAGCGATCGATGGCCAGAAAAAGAGTTACCTTAAGTTTTTATCAATCCAAATCAAGAATTAATTTTTTCAAATAAGAAAATAAGGGCACATAAACCTATCTTATTTTACCATTAATCGCTGTTGTTTAAAACCTATGTGTTCCGTCTTCGAATCATCTCAACTGGTTTATTATATTCAGCAAAATGTTTTTATCGGCTACCCCTGATTGTTTCCAAAGTTGTACACCCTTATTGAACAGGACAAGGGTCGGAACGCTCCTGACCTGATAACGGCTGGCCACTTCGGGATTAGTGTCAACGTTTATTTTGATGATACGTACCTTTTGGTTAACAGCCGGTGCAAGTTCTTTCAGAATTTGAGACTGTACTTTACATGGCCCACACCATTCTGCATAAAAATCTACAAGAACAGGCTTATCGCCATTGATAATCTGATTGAAATTTCCTTTCATAACCCTGTTTTATATTTGTTTGCCTAATATATCCTGAATCTCTTCGCGGCTTAAAACTTCTTTTTCGAGAAGTTTTGCGGTCATTTTTTCCAGTAAGTCTCTTTTCTCTTCGAGCAAATGCCTGGCTTCGTTGTAGCATTTATTTACGATGTCCATAATTTCAGCATCAATGAGTTGTTCCAAATGTTCAGAACGCCGATCGATCATAGCCGATTGTCCCAAAAAGCCCGGCCCCGATTGATTAACCAGCGAAAGATTGGGTATTTTTTCGCTCATTCCATAAACGGTTATCATATTTCTGGCCAGTTGGGCTACCCTTTCAAGGTCGTTCGATGCTCCGGTTG
>CAZMDP010000037.1:0-9349 GCA_964565015.1 uncultured Prolixibacteraceae bacterium
TCCGTTTCCCTGTCAAGGTTCGATTCAATATGCCTGCTTATTGCAACACACTGATCGATGGTAAGACCGGTAAAACTGTCTATTTCAACGTGAATAACGTTGTTTGAGTTCACGTTTAGATCGACCAGAAACATCTCATTTTCCAGTTTTTCAGTTACCAAATCCAATATTTTCTTCTTTTCAATCATTCTTCTCAACAAAATAGGGGACATTATGCCCCCTACGCACAGGTACCCTCAAAATGCGGCACAAAAGTAATATAAATCCATTAATATTCAAAACCTGCTGAACGATAATCCGTTGATTTTTAGGATTCATAAAAAATTGGTAAAGTTTGTTACATTTGCCCTGCTAAAGAGTTATAAGAGTGTCGGTTCAGAGAAATAAGAAGAAAATTATAAACGATCCTGTTTTTGGGTTCATTACCATTCAATCGGACCTTGTATTTGATTTACTTGAGCATCCCTGGATTCAGAGATTGCGAAGGATCAAGCAATTAGGACTTTCGAATCTGGTTTACCCTGGTGCAAACCATTCGAGGTTTGAACACACCATTGGGGCCATACACCTTATGAGACAGGCTATTGCTTCCTTAAAATTAAAGGGGCACCAAATAACCGATGAAGAAGCAGATGCTGTAACCATCGCAATATTGCTTCACGACATCGGTCATGGGCCTTTTTCTCACGTACTTGAAAATACGCTGGTCGAAATCAATCACGAAGAATTATCTTCGATCCTCATTAAAGAACTGAACCGTCAGTTTAACAACCAGCTTAGCCAAGCCCTTGAAATATTTGAAAACCGTTACCATAAAAAATTTCTGCACCAACTGGTTTCCGGGCAACTCGACATGGACCGGCTCGATTACCTTGCCCGCGATAGTTTCTTTACCGGTGTTGCCGAGGGGGTTGTCGGTGTCGACCGTATTATAAAAATGCTCGAAGTTGTTGACGATCAATTGGTTGTTGAGGCTAAGGGGGTATATTCGATTGAAAAATTCCTGATTGCCAGGCGACTTATGTACTGGCAGGTTTATTTACATAAAACGGTTCTGGCTGCCGATGCACAATTAATTAACCTTTTAACGAGGGCACGTGAATTGGTTGCTAAGGGCGCCGATCTTTTTGCAACACCATCGCTCAAAGTTTTCCTGACCAATACTTTTAACTCATCCGATTTTATTCAGAATAAGAAAGTTGAGGGTAAAGGCGTGCTCGATCATTTTGTTTCACTCGACGACGTTGATATAATGACATCGGTTAAAGAATGGCAGGAGCATCCCGATTTTATACTATCCTATCTTGCCAAGGGGTTGGCCCAACGGCGCCTGTTTGCCGGAAGAATTACTTCAGAACCACTTTCTCCACGTGAAATGTCCGATCTGCAACAGCGGATATGTAACCACCTTGGCGTCGATCTTGAAGAAATACCTTACTTTCTTGTACACAAAGAGGTAAGCAACAGTGCATACAGTGATCTTACCGATAATATTCTCATAGTAGATAAACACAACCGGATTCAGGATATCAGACAGGCATCCGACATAAATCTTTCGGTTTTAACCACACTGGTCCGCAAATTTTTTGTGAGTTACCCGAAAGAATTGGTGTTTAATTAATTTAAGTCTATTTTTGCAGCGCTAAATTTATCATTGAATGAAGTTTAAGGCCGAAGAAATTGCACGTTATCTGAATGGTGAAATTGTTGGAGACCCCGAGGTAACCGTGAGCAGTGTATCGAAGATTGAAGAAGGAAAACCTGGCTCGCTGGCTTTCCTATCCAACCCTAAGTATGAAAATTACCTCTATACTTCAGATGCTTCAGTTGTACTCGTAAACCACGATTTTATCCCCCGGCAGGCCATTAAAGCAACGTTGATAAAAGTAAACGACGCTTACCAGGCGTTTGCTTCGCTCCTTGATCTTTATAATAAAGCTCGTGAAAGTTTTAAAACAGGTATCGAACAGCCATCCTTCGTTCACGAATCATCGGTGTTGGGAAGCGATTGCTGGGTTGCAGCTTTTGCTTATGTGGGGCGAAACGTGAAAATAGGCAATGGGGTCAAGCTTTATCCGCATGTTTATGTAGGCGATAATGTAACCATCGACGACTATACAACCCTCTTTTCGGGCGTGAAAATTTATGATGATACGGTAATAGGGAAACGTTGTGTTTTTCATTCGGGCGTAGTTATCGGGTCAGATGGTTTTGGATTTGCACAACAGGATGACGGAACATATAAAAAGATACCCCAGATCGGAAATGTTATAATTGAAGATGACGTAGAAATAGGTGCCAATACCACCATCGACTGTGGCACAATGGAATCGACCATCATCCGTAAAGGAGTCAAACTCGATAACCTTATAATGGTAGCGCACAACTGCGAAATAGGAGAAAATACGGTGATGGCAGGCCATACCGGAATGGCTGGAACAACCAAAATTGGGAAAAACTGCAAATTTGCAGGGCAAGTTGGACTTGCCGGGCATTTGACCATTGGCGACAATGTACAGATAGGTGCACAAAGCGGTGTTACCAAAGATGTAAAGAGCAACGAAATTTTACTGGGTTCACCCGCTATCGATTACAGGCAGGCCATGAGAATGTACACAGTTTTGCGTAACCTTCCCCAGCTCAGGCAGGAAGTAATCGATCTGCAGAAGGAAATCAGAAAACTAAAAGAAAAAATAGATTAAGTAAACCGGACAAAAATTTTTATGGCACAGAAGCAAAGAACTTTAGCGAGTTCGTTTACCATAGAAGGGAAAGGGTTAAATACCGGTGTTGATGTCAGAATGACTTTTCTCCCCGCTCCCGTTAATCATGGTTTCAAATTTAAACGTGTTGACCTTGCCGGGCAACCCGTTATTGATGCCGATGCCGACCTGGTGGTTGATACTTCGCGCGGAACATTGCTCGAAAACAAAGGTGCCCGGATAGGTACCATCGAACATGCCCTTGCTGCTTTGGTCGGAATGGGTCTCGATAACGTAATGGTTGAGGTAAATAATGAAGAAGCACCTATAATCGATGGCAGCTCAAGGGTATTTGTCGAAGCAATCGAAAAGGCAGGGATAGTTGAACAGGATGCCGAAAGGCAATATCTGGAAATTACACAAAAAATTGTTTTCCGTGATGAGAAAACCGGATCGGAACTGATTGCCCTTCCTGATGATGATTACAGCCTTAATGTGCTGATATCCTTTAATTCAAGGGTACTCAACAACCAATTTGCGACACTACAATCCATTTCCGATTTCAGCACCGAAATTGCCAATTGCCGCACTTTTGTTTTCCTTCACGAACTGGAGTTTTTGTTGAAACACAACCTGATAAAAGGAGGCGACCTGAGTAATGCAATCGTAATAATCGATAAAGATATATCGCAGGAAGAACTCGACAGGCTTGCCGATCTGTTTAAACATGAACACGTAGCGGTGAAACCTCAGGGCATCCTTAACAACCTTGAGCTTCATTTCGATAATGAATGTGCACGCCACAAACTTCTTGATGTAATTGGCGATCTTTCGCTTTGCGGACGGCACATAAAAGGAAGGATTATTGCCACCAAGCCCGGGCATAGCGCAAACACGCAAATGGCAAGGTTGCTCAAGAAAGAGATTCAACGGCAGGAAAGCGGCGTGCCGTTCTACGATCCCAACGCAGAGCCCATACTCGATGTGAACCGGATCAGCGATTTATTGCCCCATAGGTTTCCATTCCTTCTGGTCGACAAAATCATACATATTAAAGACAATATAATAGTTGGGGTAAAGAATGTTACCGTTAATGAACCTTACTTCCAGGGACACTTTCCTGCAGAACCCGTTATGCCTGGAGTTTTACTGGTCGAAGCTATGGCACAAACCGGAGGCTTGCTGGTATTAAGTCAGTTAGAAGACAGGTACTCAACGTATTTTATCCGAATCGATAATGTTAAATTCCGGAAAAAAGTGGTTCCGGGCGATACCCTTATTTTCAGGCTTGAACTGGTTTCCCCTATCCGAAGGGGTATTGCCGTGATGCGGGGATTATGCTTTGTGGGAGAAAAGATAGTTGCCGAAGGTGAATTTATGGCACAAATAGTTAAAAATAACGATTTAAATTAAAATAGAAAATGAAACAACCTCTTGCTTATGTCCATCCTGAGTCGGCAATTGCCGACAATGTGGTAATCGAACCTTTTGTTACCATCGACAAGGATGTTGTAATTGGCGAAGGAACCCGTATCGGTTCAAATGTTACCATTTTGCCAGGTACCCGTATCGGAAAAAACTGCAATATTTTCCCGGGTGCTGTAATTGGCGCTATTCCTCAAGACCTTAAATTCAGGGGGGAATACACTACCGTTGAAATTGGTAATAATACCACCATAAGGGAGTTCGTAACCGTAAACAGGGGAACAGCCGCAAAAGGAAAAACAATTGTAGGCGACAATTGCCTGTTGATGGCTTATGTGCATGTGGCGCACGACTGTATTGTGGGGAACAATGTAATCCTTGTAAATAATACCCAGCTCGCAGGGGAAGTAATTGTTGATGATTATGCCATACTGGCCGGAATGGTAGCCGTTCACCAGTTTGTTCACATAGGCTCTCACGTAATGATCGCCGGTGGGTCACTGGTCCGCAAAGATGTACCCCCATTTATCAAAGCCGGTCGTGAACCACTTGCTTATGTAGGTATAAATTCTATCGGATTAAGGCGGCGCAATTTTTCGAACGAAAAAATCAGGGAAATACAAGATATTTACCGCTATATCTATCAGAAAGGGCTCAATACCACGCAGGCAGTCGAAATTATTGAGGCCGAAATGCCCGCTTCTCCTGAAAGAGATGAAATCCTCCTATTCATAAAAGATTCTAAACGGGGTATTATAAGGGGTTATTTCCCCGATTAAACTGAATTTTATACCCATCCTCTTAAGTAAAAAGTTAATTTTCTTGAGGAAATTTTCTGTTTACACCGAATTTTTTATGATTTCATTATTTTTGCAACAATGTTGCAAAAATAATGTTGCCTGTTAAAGGCTAAATCGGTAATGAAAATTCGATAAATTATATAAAATGAGGATTAAACGATACTTTTTATTGCTTCTGGGTTTATTTGCGGTTTCACCTTCATTGTTTGCCCAGCATTCACATACCCATGATCACGACCGGCACAAATACCATCTTGGAATAGGTGCTGTAGGCACGAAAGTATTGTCTGAAGAGGTTGTTTCCCCCGGGTTTCATGTTCACTTTATTCGTCAGTTGGGTCATCACAATCAGTGGGGGATTGGCCTGGGATACGAAGGAATTGTTGATGATCACTGGCACAATGGCCTCAATCTGCTGCTGAATTATCGTCCTTTGAAATTTTTGTCGCTTTTGGCTGGTCCCGGCCTTGTTTTAGGAAAACACGATAATGAGTTTGAAATAATACCGGCCTTCCATACCGAAGCTGTTTTTGAATTCAATTTTCGTGGACTTCATATCGGGCCAATGGTTGGCTATGGGCGCGATAGGGAAGACAGCCATTTTTCAGCTGGATTTCATATCGGAATTGGTTTTTAAGAGAAGTGCTTAATCGGTACTTTTTTTATAGCTTTGCAGGTAGTTCATACTTGTTAAGCTATATTTTATGCAAAATCCTTTAAGATATATACTCTTTTTGCTTTTCATCCTGTTTACTCTCGGTGCATCGGCCCAGCGCGACACGGTTGTTTATATCGGAATAAACGGAAGACTTGTTCCGGAAGAACATGCAATCCAGAGAAAGGAAATCGATTACCGTTCGGCCCGGCGTATAATAATCACTCATTCAACTAAAAACGACGGCAGGTGGTTGGTCCAATACCGTGAGAGGATAAGGAAGATCGGACAAAACGAATACCGTATAAAAGGTATGCGATCGGCAAGTAAAGCCAGTTTTATCCGAAATTATGAGAAAACCTCCGACGGTAATTATAATTTTTCTGAATTTGTAGGTGAAACTTTAGTAAGAAAAGGAACATCAAAAATGATGTTTCCTTTGATCCTGCATGGCGAAGTAACCGAATATTCATTGACCGGAAATATCAGGTCGCGTTCAGTTTTCAGGAACAACGAACTGGTATCGAACGAAAACTGGCTCGAATCGGGGGAAAAGTACATCGATAACGTATTTTATTCGGTTGACTCCGAACCATTATTCTCGAAAGGAATGGGTGCCATGCATGGTCACGTTCGTCAATCGCTGCTTGATTCGGGACTCGATTTTGCAAGCCTTTCGGGAAATCTGATTGTAGGATTTGTGGTTATGGAAGATGGAACCATCGATGGGATAAGAATACTGAAAGGAATTACACCCGGAGTAAATGCCATCGCCGTTAATGCAATAAAGTCACTTGAAGGAAATTGGACCCCTGCAAAACTAAATGGACGGGTTGTCCGGTATTTTCAGGTATTCCCGATTAATTTTATACACCGCGAATACCGTTTTGATGCGGTTGAGTTTACCGGTTCCATGCTGCACTGGGAAAGATTTTAGAAAGTGAAACTTTTCATTAGCTACGTATGTTACTCGCGGGAATAATCCGTTCGATGAAGGTTGCACGAATGGCAGAGGCTGCCGGTTTAACATGTACCCCGCATACATCGGGCTCAGGAATGGTTATACTTTATATGTTGCATTTTGTTTCGGCCGTTTCCAATTCAGGGCCTTATCATGAGTTCAAAGGTTTTAACAACGAGATGCCTTTTTCTGGCGCTACTTCGTGTCTTACCTGCGTTGAGGGATTATAAAAGTTCCGACGGGTCCGGGTCTGGGGATTGAAAATGATCCGGGATATATTTCGAAACACATAGAAGTAACCGGATAATTGAAAGTTGAATCAGGGAATTACTTCCAGTTGGTTTCATTTATCATCCACGGTTCAATTTTCAGTTCACGGTCTTTTTCAGTTGCAGGTTCTAAACAGCCTTTAACCCAGAAATTATGATCAAACATCCAGCGCTCAATTTCAAGTTTTTCATCGGTAGCTGTTTCAAGTTTCTCCCACATTGAAGAATTGGTCATCCAGGGTTCAATTGTCAACATTTCATCGTTTTCTGTTTCCAGATAAAACGCTGCATTTCGGTTCCAGGCCAGGTCGTTTATCATCCAGTTTTCAATTTTAATCATTGGGTCAACGGCGTTTTCGAGGTGAACAGAAAGTTTTAATTCTTTCTCTTTTACTGAAGTTTTTCCATAAAGCATGGCTACTGAAAGGATGAAGATCATTGCTGTGGTAAAAATTCTTGTTTTCATGGCATTTTGTTTTAATGTTTACGCTATTTATTTTCTTAAATATTTTGTGTTATGACTTAATTACGTTACAAAGGTTACCCATTTTGAAGGCGAAAAACAGGTAATTCCAGCCAACCGATAGGGTTTACCGGTAAACGGAGAATTGAGCAGGGTTAATAAAATAGCTGAAAGTATTTTATTTTTTGCCGGTGATTTTCGCCGGTAAAATTTTATACAAATCAATTATATTTGCAGGGCTATCATTAAACAGCGCTTTTTAATAGAAAAGGGATGGCAGAAAATCTATATCTTTACCCTCATGAACAAAAACCAAAATTATCGGAACCATGAAAAAACTTCTTCCCATTGTTCTCTTTGTCTTTTTTATAGTAAACGTAATTGCCCAGAATTGGAGCCCCGCCGGCGACAGAATAAAGACTTTGTGGGCCGAACAGATTGATCCTGCGAACCCGTTACCCGAATACCCCCGTCCGCAAATGGTGCGCGACCAATGGCAAAACCTGAACGGATTGTGGGATTACGCCATTGTTGCAAAAGGGCAGTCGTTTCCCGAAAAATGGGATGGGAAGATACTGGTCCCTTTTGCGGTCGAATCGAGCCTATCGGGCGTTCAACGGATGGTTGGGCAGGAAAACGAGCTTTGGTACCACCGAAGGTTTGTGGTACCAGCCACCTGGAAGAACAAGAAAATATTGCTCAATTTCGGGGCAGTTGACTGGAAGGCCGATGTGTGGGTAAACGATATAAAAGTAGGTATGCACCAGGGCGGATATTCGCCGTTTAGTTTTGACATTACCCCATTCTTGACCAGGGAACGGGAACAAAAACTGGTTGTAAGGGTTTGGGACCCAACCGATAGCGGTTTTCAGCCCCGTGGAAAGCAAGTGAACCAGCCCCGAGGAATCTGGTACACCCCGGTAACCGGTATCTGGCAGACTGTATGGATAGAACCGGTTGACCAGGTTTATTTCAGGCACATACGTACAACGCCCAATATCGATGGGAACAACATTACGGTGAAAGCCGATATTGAAGGTGCAACCATGTCGGATATAATAGAAGTAAAGGTAATTGAGAACGGGAAAGTGATTGGCACCGGAAAAGCTGCTGCCGGACAGGAAGTGTTAGTACCTGTGCCTGCTGCAAAACTATGGAGCCCCGAATCGCCATACCTGTACGATATGGAGCTGAGCATAATCAAAAATGGAAATGTTGCCGATCTGGTAAAGAGTTATTTCGGGATGCGCAAAATATCGACAAAACGCGATGCCAATGGGGTGGTCAGGCTGCAGCTGAACAACAGGGACTATTTTCATTTCGGGCCGCTCGACCAGGGCTGGTGGCCCGATGGCCTTTATACCGCTCCTACTGACGAGGCACTGCTTTACGACATTAAAAAAACCAAAGATTTCGGCTTTAATATGATCCGCAAGCATGTTAAGGTAGAGCCTGCACGCTGGTATTACCACTGCGACCGCGAAGGGATCCTCGTTTGGCAGGATATGCCCAACGGCGACCGCTCGCCCCAGTGGCAGATGCGGAACTATTTCAACGGACTTGAACTGGTCCGGAGCGCCGAATCGGAAGCCAATTTCAGACAGGAGTGGAAGGAGATCATTGACCTGACCATTTCGAACCCGAGCGTGGTGGTCTGGGTACCTTTCAACGAAGCCTGGGGTCAGTTTAAAACAGAAGAGATAGTGGAATGGACCAAAAATTATGACCCATCGCGCCTGGTTAACCCGGCAAGTGGCGGAAACCACTACGATGTTGGCGACATGCTCGATATGCACAACTATCCCGATCCGGTGATGGGGCTATACGATTCGAAACGGGCAAACGTACTGGGCGAATATGGCGGAATCGGACTGGTACTTGAAAACCATTTATGGGAAAAAGACCGCAACTGGGGCTATGTGCAATACAAAACTTCGGAAGAGGCAACCAATGCGTATATAGAAATGGCCGAAAAACTGAAAAAACTCATTCCGTTCGGATATTCGGCCGCAGTATATACACAAACCACCGATGTAGAAGTGGAAGTAAACGGACTTATGACCTATGACCGGAA
>CAZMDP010000038.1:0-9260 GCA_964565015.1 uncultured Prolixibacteraceae bacterium
TTACCGGGTGCGAGTGTAGTTATCAAACAGACCTACAGCGGCCTGTCAACAGGTAGCGATGGCAGTTTTGAGTTCAGAAACCTAAGGCCTGGCCATTATGTATTGATGGTTTCTTTTATGGGATTCGAAACAAAAGAAGTAGAGGTTAATCCTCAGGAGACTCCCAAAATCAGGGTAGAACTGCAACCAAAAGTAATCTTTACCGAAGAAGTACTGGTTGCAGCCACCCGCGCCGGAAATAAAACGCCTGTGGCATTTACAAACATTACCCGGGAAGAGTTGCAGGAACGCAACTTTGGGCAGGATATCCCATTCCTGCTGTCGCTTTCGCCCTCGTTTGTTGCCACTTCTGATGCAGGTACTGGGATTGGATATACCAATTTCAGGATACGTGGTACCGACCTGAACCGTATCAATGTAACCGTAAATGGCATCCCACTCAACGATGCCGAATCGCACGGAACCTGGTTCGTCGATCAGCCCGACCTGGCCGGATCGACCGATAACATTCAGATTCAACGCGGGGTGGGAACCTCAACCAATGGGGCAGCCGCCTTTGGCGCTACCATTAACCTTCAGTCGCTATCGCTCAACCCTGAGCCTTATGCCGGATTCAGCAGTTCTGCCGGATCGTTCAATACTTTCAGGAATTCGGTGGCTGCAGGTACCGGTCTTATCAACGGACGGTTCACTATGGATGCAAGACTCTCCAAAATTTCGTCGGATGGGTTTATTGACAGGGCCTTCAGCGACCTGAAATCGTTTTATCTCTCTGGTGGGTACTACTCGGCCAACACGGTCATTAAGGCAATGATTTTTGGTGGACTCGAAACTACCTATCAGGCATGGAACGGCGTACCTTCAGTAAGATTGAACAATGACCTGCAAGGCATGAAGCGTTACGAAGAGCACTGGTTATATTCAGCCGCCGAAACCGCCCATATGATTGCATCTAACCCGCGGACGTATAACCTTTACACCTACGAAAACCAGGTAGATAATTACCAGCAGGATCATTTTCAGCTTCATTTTTCGCACCGGCTCAACAGTTTTATAAACCTGAACGCCGCCTTGCATTACACCATCGGGTTAGGGTATTACGAGCAATTTAAGGCTAATGAAAGGTACAGCAAATACGGCATGAACAATCCGGTTATTAACGGGCAGGAAATAAGGCGTACCGACCTGGTAAGGCGTAAATACCTCGACAATGATTTTTATGGCGGAATTTATTCCATGAACTATAAAAAAGGAAGATATGATTTATGGATTGGCGGTGGTATCCATCAGTATGACGGGCTTCACTACGGTAAAATAATATGGGCAGCCAACATGGGAACATACCCGAAAAATTACGAATGGTATTACAACAAAGGCTTAAAAACAGATGTAAACCATTATGTGAGAATGAATTATCAGCTAAATAACTGGCTTAGCCTTTTTGCCGATATGCAGTACCGGCACATCAACTACACAATTGATGGAATTGATGACGACCTACGCGATATCACTCAAAAACACCTGTTTGGTTTTTTCAATCCAAAAGCAGGCTTATTTTTACAACCATCTGATAATCAAAATGCGTATGTGTCGTTTGCCCGGGCCAGCCGCGAACCAAACCGCGATAATTTTGTGGATGCCGACAAGACCGGGCCACAACCAAGGCACGAAACCCTCAACGATCTCGAAATGGGATATCAGCTCCGAAATCATAATTTTACAGCCGGCATCAACTTTTACTACATGTTTTATGACCACCAGCTGGTGCTGACCGGCCAGATCAATGATGTAGGGTCGCCCATCATGATCAATGTGGATAAAAGCTACCGAACTGGCGTTGAGCTCAATTGGGGGTTAAAAATTTTTCGTAACCTGCAGTGGGATGCAAATGCCACATTCAGCCAAAACAAAATCAGGGATTTCACCGAATATGTGGACGACTGGGACAACGGCGATCAACAGGTGTTTGCCTTAGGAACAACCGACCTGGCATTTTCGCCCAAAATAATTGCCAACAGTCAGATACGTTGGAACCCATTGAAAAATTCGGGTATCAGCCTAATCTCAAATTATGTAGGGAAACAATTTATCGACAACACATCGAATACGGATAGGGTGTTGAACCCCTGGATGGTCAACAACCTGATGGCCGATTACAGTTTTAAAGCCCGTTTTTTCAACCAGGTTACCCTGAAATTAATGGTAAACAATCTGTTTGATGCGGAATACGAAAGTAATGCATGGGTATATTCCTATATCTTCGAAGGACAGAGGCACAAAATGGATGGATATTTTCCTCAGGCCGGTCGCCATTTTATGATCGGGGTGGACGTAAAATTCTGATTATCCCTTAATTAGGCGGGTTCCCCTGCCTTTCGAAAAATTCTGCGGATTGGTAATAAGCACTTCATTAACACCGTTATGGAGTGCTTTAAAACCATTCTGCAGTTTTGGGATCATACCGGTGCTAATAATACCTAATTCCTGGTTTTCAATAAACATGTTCTCGGTGAGCTCAGGCATAACACTATCATCATCGAGCGGATCGGAAAGTACGCCACGTTTTTCGAAGCAGTAAAAGAGAAAAACTTTGAAGTAGTGCGACAGATCGATAGCAAGTTGTGCAGCAATGGTATCGGCATTGGTATTCAGAATCTGGCCATAGCCGTCGTGGGTCAACGGGGCTATTACCGGAACCACATTTTCGTTCAGCAAAAGGCGCAATTCGCGGGTATTAATATTCTCAACATCTCCCACGAAACCATAGTCAATGTCGGTTACAGGGCGTTTACGGGCCCTGATCAGGTCAAGATCGGCACCGGTAAATCCGGCTGCATTGAGGTTTCTTGCCTGAAGGCCGGCCACAACTTTTTTATTTACCAGGCCACCATACACCATGGTAACAATTTCGAGCATTGCGGCATCGGTAATCCTGCGCCCTTCCTCCATTCGGGTTTCAACTCCAAGCTTTTCGGCCACATTGGTGGCTGCCTTTCCTCCTCCATGAACCAATATTTTGTATCCGGTAACCCGAACGAAATCATCGAGTAACGAATTCAGCAATTCAGGTTCTTCAACTACCTTGCCACCAACCTTCACTATTGTTAATCTATCCATACATCCGACATTTCAGAGTTGTAAAAAATTTTCAAGAATCATAGAACCAACAGTGCCACTTTTTTCGGGGTGAAACTGTGTTGCATAAAAATTATCTTTATGCAATGCCGCACTGAAAGGAACAATGTAATTACACGTTGCTGCCGTATGTTCGCCCACGCTGGCATAGTACGAATGTACGAAGTAAACGTATTGCTGTTCCAATTGTGCATGAAATAATTTGCTTTTGAGGTTATATATTGAATTCCATCCCATGTGGGGCACTTTAGAGATGTACTCCTGTCCGGGTGGCGGAACAAACCGTTTCACTGGCTCTTCAAAAATACCGAGGCAAGTGGTATCCCCTTCTTCCGAATGGCTGCACATCAACTGCAAACCAAGGCAAATACCAAGAACCGGCTGCTTAAGTGATGGAATAAGCTCCGAAAGCCCTTCTTTGCGTAAATAATCCATGGTTGTGCTTGCCTCTCCTACTCCCGGAAATATTACTTTATCGGCTTTACGTATTGTTTCGTGATCACCGGTTATTTCGGCTTTAATGCCCAATCTCAAGAGGGCATTGCTTACCGACTCGATATTACCGGCATTATATTTAACGATTACTACATTCATGAGTTAATTCATTCAGAGGGGAATGCGATTTTTATAATTCTGCCAGGGTTCAGGATGTTTTAAGAAGTTGTTCAATAACCTTTATCATTTCATTGAATTCTTCCTCTTTGAAAAGGCGCGTCATATAAACAATTTTTCCGTCTTTATCGATGATTACATTTCGGGTAACACCGGCACCTTTTTCGGCAAATGTGTAGAAAATATTACCACCCGGATCAAGGGCAAGCGGATAGGTTATTCCCACATCTTTACCAAACTTGATAACCTTATCGAGCGGTTCATCCAGATCGATCCCATAGAGGGCGAACTTTGGGTTGTTTTTATGCTTCAGCCAGATATCCTTTTCGATATGCGGCATCTCTTTACGGCATACCCCGCACCAACTGGCCGTAAACTGAAGCATAACCACTTTTCCGCGCAGGTCTTTCATTTTTACTATAGTGCCGTCGGTAAGTTTCATTTCGAAATCGGGCACGGTCTGTCCAATCTTTACAATATAACCATAATCGGCTGGTACCTGCTGTTTAACTATGCTTTGTGATGTGACATCCATTACCGCCCCTAAAAACAGCACAATTAAAAAATATATTCTGATATTCATAAACATACATATTAATTAAACACTACAGTTCGGTTTTTAAATACGAGCACTTTTCTTTGCAGGTGTTTATACACTGCCTGCGAAAGTACAATTTTTTCCAGATCACGGCCCTTTCTGATGAGGTTTTCTACTGTGTCAACATGGCTGCAGCGGGTTACATCCTGTTCGATAATGGGACCGGCATCCAGGTCGGAAGTTACATAATGGCTGGTTGCACCAATAATTTTCACACCCCGTTCATGGGCTGCATGATAAGGTTTGGCCCCGGCAAATGCCGGCAAAAACGAATGGTGGATATTAATAATCCTATTCGGAAAATGTGAAACAAAATCCTGACTGAGGATTTGCATATAGCGCGCCAATACAATGAAATTGACCTTGTGCTTTTTCAATAGCTCAATTTCGAGCGTTTCCTGTTCGGCTTTGTTTTCTCTGTTAATCGGAAAATGGTAAAAATCGATTCCAAACCTTTTGGCAACCGGTTCGAGCAGGGTATGATTGCTGATGATCAGTGGTATCTCCACATCCCATTCGCCTGCGGTGTAACGGGCAAGGATATCGAACAGGCAATGCGGCATCTGCGAAACAAAAAGTGCCATCCGCGGAATTTCTTCCGAAAAATAGAGTTTCCAGTTCATCTGCAAATGATTGGCAATAAGCGTTTCGAAATACTCCCCGATTTTTTCGCGTGGAATGGAAAACCCGTCGAGTTCCCACTCGACCCTCATGAAAAAGATTTTTTCCTGCCGATCGACATGCTGATCGAGATAAATAATATTGCCATTGTTCCTGTTAAGAAATTCGGTTACGGTTGCAAGAATACCCTGCCGGTCGGGGCAATGTATCAGCAAAATGGCTGTATTCTTTTTTTCACGAAGCGGTTTAATGCTTTTCATATTCCAAAGCCCCCCGAATCCCCAAATGGGAAAAATACCGCGAGGGAAGCGGCTTTAATATTTTCTTATTAATAAACTTACTCAAATTCAATAATTAAATTCATTCCTTCTTTGTAAGTCGGATTGTCACAATTTTCCTTTTGTAGTGGGTAGTTCAAAGTTATAAACATCCCGTTTTACAGCCATCTTAACCGATTTGGCAAAGGCTTTAAAAATAGCTTCTATTTTGTGATGTTCGTTATCACCTTCCACTTTTATATTGAGGTTGCAGCGGGCAGCGTCCGAAAACGATTTAAAAAAGTGGTAGAAGAGTTCGGTGGGTACATCGCCTACCTTCTCGCGTTTGAATGATGCATCCCAAACCAGCCATGGCCTTCCACCAAAATCGAGTGCTACCGAAGCCAGGCTCTCATCCATCGGAAGGTAAAAACCATATCGGGCAACGCCTATTTTATCGCCCAAGGCTTTACCAATAGCCTCGCCCAAGGCTATTGCAGTATCTTCAACAGTATGGTGCTCATCAACATGAAGATCGCCTTTTACTTTTATGGTAAGGTCGCAACCCGAATGGCGCCCAACCTGATCGAGCATGTGATCGAAAAAATGCAGCCCGGTTGATATTTCAGACTTACCGTTGCCATCGAGATTTATGCGGATGTAAATATCGGTTTCGCGGGTGGTGCGTTTAACTGTTGCAGTGCGCTCGGGCGAAGCAACGCAGGCATATATTTCATCCCAATCGGAGGTAACCAACACACAGGTTTCGCTTAATCCGGCTTTAATTAACTCTTCCCTGAGCGATCCATCGTTGATCAGAATGGCTTTAGCACCCATATTTTTTGCCAGTTGCACATCGGTCAAACGGTCGCCAATTACATAACTATTTTCCAGGTCGTAGCTGCCATCCAGATATTTTGTCATCATCCCGATTCCTGGCTTCCGTGTCGGAAGGTTTTCGTGAGGGAAACTACGGTCGATCAGAATATCATCAAAAACTACCCCTTCATTTTCAAAAGCTTTCAACATTTTTGAGTGAGCTGGCCAAAATGTATCTTCGGGATAGGAAGAAGTGCCAAGACCGTCCTGATTTGAGACCATCACCAATTCGTAATTCAGATTTTTCCGGATAAAGTACATATTCCTGAATACTTTTGGGATAAATTCCAGTTTTTCGAGTGAATCGATCTGTTCATCGTTGGGTTCAACAATCAGAGTCCCGTCACGGTCAATAAAAAGCGCTTTTTTCATTATCAGATGAATAATTGTTTCCAAATTTAGTTTGTAAAAATATCCAAAATCGTATTCCAAATAATCATTATCAAACAAATCGATTATTCATACTATTCAATAAACTAATTTTTAGTAATGGCTTTTCATTAAACCTGATCCTCAAGACATATAACAACTTTCGTAAGTGAACAAAAAATTAACAGTTTTAGTCGAATATCGATATTTTTATCGTGTTCGGACGAAAATGGTCTTTACAGGCATTACATAGAATTATTTTCTGAAAGAATTTTTTGTCCTGAATTTCTGTTCTTAATAAGTGTAAACGCATCGAACAACTTCTGATTAGCAGTCCATGATGAATATATCAGTGAATCGCCCGAAAAACGGATGTGTTGGTAAAGTTGCATTTTCGAGCCGGCCCTGTCGGCCCAGGTTAACGGATTAATCGTGTTTGCTTTGGGGCCAGCAACCGAAACAACATATACGGGCGACTTATCAATTTCGACTTTCTCAGATTGGTTTCGACCACGGCAATAAGTATGGTCGTGTCCCTGTAGTACCAGGTCAATGCCAAATTTTTCAATTATTGGAAGAAGTTTTTGTCTCAAACCAGGGTTATTCCTTCCATGGGTACACGAGAATACCGGATAATGAGTCATCAACACTGTCCATTTTGAAGTATTATTCTGTAGCGTTTCAGTCAGCCAGTTCAGAATTTCCTGTTCGTGTTTATCAAAATTGATAAGTGAGTAGCTATCGAGAGAAATAAACCTAACGCCCTGATAATCGATATAATACATTCGGTTTCTGAACTTTTCGGGACCGTTTTGCGGAAAATAGAAAAACTGGTTCCAATGACCCGGAAAATTTTTAATAATTCCCCAGTCGCGAAATTCATGATTACCGGGTGTTGCAAGCGACGGCTTCGACGAAAAAATCCATCTGCCGGTGTTATAAAATTCCTGCCAGTCTCTGTTAATAGTCTTATTAACCAAATCACCTGTAAACAGAATAAAATGACTTTCGAGAAAATGCGAATAAGCCTGCCTTACAACCCATGAACAATCGGAACGTATCGAATTCTGAAGGTCGCCAAGGTATAAAAACGAAAAAGGCAAATTATCTTTCGAAGCGGTTGTAAACTGTATCCATTCGCTCCACTTTGTGCCGTTGCCAACCCGATACAGGTACCTGGTTGAAGGCTTTAGGCCACTCAGGGTTACCCTATGGTTTTTATAGGGTTTCAATCCGGGATGCCGGTTAAACACCTCTCCTTTCACCTGGAGAATTTCCGATGAATCGGGGACATAACTCCCGGCGATGGCATATTGTGCATACGACTTCCCGATCCTTGCCGACGTTCTCCAGGTAATAACCCTTTCGGTAGCCGGATCGCCCGACAGGTTGAGCATAATCCTGTCGGGATAATCAGATAGGGAGTTTCCTTCTGGCCGGTTTGGCCATGAACATGAAAATAGAGTAACCAAAAGAATAATCAGCGAATAAACTCTTACCATACTTTAAGGATTAGAACGTTAAAAGTAGCAACCATTTGCAAACTTTCAGCTTTTCGAAGGGGGAATCAAAATTTTTACCGCTTTGGGTACAACACTAATTTTTAATGGCCAGATACATTCCATGGATTCCCCATCGTAATGGAAATGGTGGTTGGACACCTTTTTCAGCACAACTTCCCTGCCTTTTAAAACGTGAACCCAGGGTAACCTGTGTATAAATCCGCCAAAGAGGGCTAAAACCAATAGTGGCATAAAAACTACAGGAAATGGTTTTACCAGTGTAACATCAAGTAAGCCATCATTCAAATCGGCATTTGGAGCCACCCAGGCATCGTTGCCATATTGCGGCGCATTGGCTACCGTAACCAGAAAAAACTTACCGCTGATAATATTTCCATCGATTTCAATCTCTGCTTCTGCCGGTTTATATTTTAAATAAAGTCTGACTACGTGATAAATATAATTTATCAGTCCACGCGATTTTCCTTTATTAAACCGGGCTGCAACCATTGCATCGAAACCAATGCCACAGGTACAAAAGAAAAATTTGTCGCCAAAAATTCCCGCATCGATGTTAACCGGTTCCGATTGAATGAGATATTTCAGAAATGGCAGCCGATGAATTTTAAAAGTACGTGCAAGTCCGTTACCCGATCCGGCAGGTAGGACTGCTACGGGCGTACCTGTTCCTGCGAGGGCAGAAGCAATTTCGTTAAAAGTACCATCGCCGCCAAACGAAACAGCCATTTCATTTTCAGTAAAATGATGACTTCTTGCAAGTTCAAAAGCATGTCCGCGAAATTCAGAAAAGGCAAAATCATTAATGAACCCTTTTTCTGAGAGTTTATAAAGAAGTTTTTTCAGCTTATGCCCTCCTTTTGAATTTCCGGCAACCGGATTCACAATAAAATAGAACGACCGTTTTTTCATTGTGCTCTACCTGTTTAAAAAATCATTGTGAAGGTACTGAATATATGCCTTGGCATTGGTTATAGTTTCGGTTGCATTTTGAGAGTTTTCACCCTCGAACCAGTTTATTTCCTCGGTATGCCGGTCAAAAAAGAAAACATGCGTAGTATCTACATATCCCCAACCGGTTTCTGTAAGGTAAAAGGCATAATGGTGGCTACCAAATATGTTTTTTGAAAAAGGTGATCGATTAACCTCCCACCCCATTTGCTTTGCAAGGGTATGTCCCAGATCGGTTTGCATCGAGATGTTATCCACAAATAGTGTCGTATCGATTACTCCACCTGTCCAGATCATCGGGATACGGTACGAATCAGG
>CAZMDP010000039.1:0-9103 GCA_964565015.1 uncultured Prolixibacteraceae bacterium
TGTAGCCTCTCAGAACGAATACGTAAAGTTGATTGAGGTTCTTGAGTCAGGCAAAGGCCAAACTACCCTTGATGAGCGGAGATGGTTTGCCACCCGTGCATATTCCGTGTCGTCGCATTACGATGCAGCCATTTTTAACTGGTTCAATAAGGGGCAAATGCCGATGCACCGCATCAGCCTGAATGATGGACAAGCGCTCAGATATGGTGAAAATCCGCACCAGACGGCTTCATTTTTCAAATACCCGAACAGCGCTTCAGATCTTACATTATCCGATGCCAAAGTATTACAGGGTAAAGAATTATCGTATAACAATCTTTTAGATGCCGATGCTGCCTGGAAATCGGCCAGTGATGCTTACCACAGTGTAACACACATTGCAGGCAAGCAAGCCGTGTCGGTAGTTAAACACCTGAATCCTTGCGGGCTTGCGGTTTCAAAAACTCCGATGCAAGCACTGGAGTTGGCATGGGCTGGCGATCCTGTTTCGGCTTTTGGCGGTATCATTTGTTTTACGGGTACGGTTGATGCAGAAATTGCCCACTGGTTCGAAAAAAAGTTTGTCGAAATAATTATTGCTCCTTCATTCACGGATGAAACACTTGAGGTTTTCGGAAAGAAAAAAAATTTAAGGCTTCTTGAATTACCGGTACGCCCACTTACAACAAATGAAAAGGTTATCCGTTCGGTTAGTGGCGGTTTGCTTATTCAGGACGAAGATGAAGGTTTCGATACCGAATTCAGGAATGTAACCGAAAAGATTTTCGCAGAAAATAAAATGAACCTTGCCCGGTTTGGCGTAATGGCCTGCAAACATTTGAAAAGCAACGCTATTGCCCTGGTTACCGAAAATACCGACGGTTCGTTTTGGCTCACCGGAGCAGGCATGGGGCAACCCAACCGTCTCGATAGCCTGAGGCAATTAACCATCCCGAGGTTTAACCTGAAAGAGGGGATTGACATTAAAGAGGCTGTCCTTATTTCGGATGCATTTTTCCCATTCCGCGACAGTATTGAAGCGGCCAATGAATTTGGGATAAAATACATTGTAGAACCAGGAGGAAGCATTCGCGATCAGGAAGTGATTGATGCCTGTAATGAATATGGAATTGCAATGCTGTTTACGGGCAAACGGCATTTTCGTCACTAATTTAGTTGTTGAATAAAAAAACGAATATATAAAAATGGGATTGTTTTCATTTTTTACACAGGAAATAGCGATCGATCTTGGCACGGCCAATACTATAATAATTCACAACGATAAGATTGTGGTGGATGAACCTTCGATAGTTGCTATCGATCTGAAAACCGAGAAATTGGTAGCCATTGGTGAAAAAGCAAGGCAGATGCAGGGAAAAACCCATGCCAACCTGAAGACAATCAGGCCGCTAAGGGATGGGGTAATTGCCGATTTCAATGCTGCCGAGCAAATGATCAGGGGGATGATAAAAATGATTAACCCCAAAAACCGCTTATTTTCTCCTTCGCTTAAAATGGTAATCTGTATTCCTTCGGGGAGTACCGAAGTTGAAATACGTGCAGTACGCGACTCTTCGGAACACGCCGGTGGCCGCGAAGTTTACATGATTTATGAGCCATTGGCCGCCGCAATTGGTATTGGCCTCGATGTGGAAGCTCCCGAAGGGAACATGGTGGTTGATATTGGCGGAGGAACGACCGAGATTGCGGTTATCTCTCTGGGAGGTATTGTAACCAACAAGTCGATCCGAATTGCCGGCGACGACCTTACTGCCGATATAATGGAGTACATGCGTCATCAGCACAACATTAAAATTGGGGAGCGGACGGCCGAAGAGATTAAAATACAGGTAGGATCGGCGCTGACAACCCTCGATAATCCTCCAAAGGATTTTGTTGTTCAGGGGCCAAACCAGATGACTTCCCTTCCCATAGAAGTCCCTGTTTCGTATAAAGAGATTGCGCATTGTCTCGAAAAATCACTGTCGAAAATTGATATGGCCATATTAAGTGCGTTGGAACAAACACCACCTGAATTGTATGCCGATATCGTGAAAAACGGAATATGGCTTGCAGGTGGGGGTGCGCTCTTGCGTGGCCTCGACAAGCGGCTGAGCGATAAGCTGGGTATCCCGTTCCATATCGCCGAAGACCCGTTAAGGGCCGTAGTACGTGGAACAGGAATCGCCTTGAAAAATGTTGATAAGTTTCAATTCCTTATCCGATAAAAAGGTGTAATTCCGTTGTATGTGGAGCCTGTTCAGGTTTTTTTACCGCCATCATGTTGTCTTTCTGTTCATTATTCTTGAGGTTGTTGCAATTATCTTTGTTGTCAGCCGGAATAACTACCAGAGGGCTGCATTTTTAAATTCGGCAAACCACATCACCGGAAACATATATGCCAGATATAACACCGTTGTAAATTATTTCAGGCTTTCGGCAGTAAACCGCGAACTTGCCGAAGAAAATGCGCGGCTTAGGCAGGCTTTGCAATCTGTTCCCAATCAGGCAATGGTGGTTGATTCTGTAATAATTTCTGCATTGCCGGTAGTTGGGAACTATCGTTACATACCAGCAAGGGTTATAAATAATTCTGTGAACCGGCAACACAACTACATAACCCTCGATAAAGGTTCGCGCGACGGAATACGGCCCGATATGGGGATTGCCACGGTTGATGGAGTTGTCGGGGTTGTTCTGAATGTTTCAAATTCATTTGCAACGGCCATATCTTTGCTTAACCTCCGATGGAACGTTTCGGCCAAACTAAAGCGGAACAATTATTTTGGGTCCCTGTCGTGGGATGGCAAAGATTACCGTTATGCCCTTCTCAACGAAGTTCCTTTTCATGTTCAAATAGAAACAGGTGACACCATTGTAACAAGTGGATTTTCAACCATTTTTCCCGAAGGCATTTTGCTGGGTGTTGTCGAGTCGTTCAACAAAGAAGGGGGGGATAATTTTTATAACATAAGAGTAAGGCTATCAGTCGATTTTAAATCGCTAACCTATGTCGAGGTTATCGATAACCGGCAAAAAGAAGAGATTGAAAGGCTCGAAAAACAGAATACTGATGGTGCAGGTTTTAATTAAATATATTCTACTCTTCGTCACGGCTGTAATAGTCCAGGTATTGCTTCTCAACCAGGTTCAGTTGAGCGGATACCTGAACCCCTATTTTTATGTTATTTTTATCTTGCTACTGCCGGTTTCTACTCCCCGATATCTGCTTCTATTGCTATCTTTCCTACTTGGACTTATCATTGATATATTTTCAGATACCTTAGGGCTACATGCCGCCGCTACGGTTTTTCTGGCTTATTTCAGGACACCGGTAATGGGCATGCTCACTGCACGCGAATCAGAACAGTCCGATTTTCCGGGGCTCAAACAAACCGGGTTTCGTTGGTTCTTACTATATACGTTGATACTTGTCTTTATTCATCATTTTGTGTTGTTTTACCTCGAAGTTTTTTCGTTTTCAGGTTTCTTCCGGACATTTCTGAGGATAATAATCAGTACCATGTTCTCAGTTTTTATTATAGTTTTGAGCCAGTTTTTGGTATTCAGGGATTAAGAGGGGAATAACGTGGATATTAATTCGAACAGAAAAAATCTGGTAATTGCCATTTTCATTATTGTGGGCGTGGTATATCTGATCAGGTTGTTCTACCTTCAGGTGGTCGATGATACCTATAAACAATATGCCACCAACAATGTTTTGCGCAAGGTTGTGCAGTATCCTGCGCGAGGGTTGATTTACGACCGGAACGGTGAATTGCTGGTATATAATAAGGCCGCTTACGATCTTCTGGTTACGCCCCGCGAAGTGAAAGCTTTCGATACACTTAAATTTTGTAACCTGCTCGATATTACCATTGAAGATTTCAGGCAGCGGCTGAAAGAAGCACGCGACTATTCACCGTTCAAACCTTCGGTTATTGTCAAGCAGATATCGCCCGAAAAATATGCAGTTCTGCAAGAGCAGCTCTACAAAGTCAGGGGATTTTATGTGCAGTCGCGTACATTGAGGGAATACCCGCGACCAATGGCCGCACACCTTTTGGGATATGTTGGCGAGGTTACCCGCGATATGATTGAAGCAAATCCTTATTATCAGTCGGGCGACTATATCGGGATTAGTGGTATCGAACGTTCGTATGAAAATGAATTGCGGGGCAAAAAGGGCGTTAAATATTACATGGTTGATGTGCACAACCGGATTCAGGGAAGTTACCTTCAGGGCGAGGCCGATACCATGGCACAAATCGGTAAAAACCTGATTACTACACTTGATGCTGATTTACAGCAATATGCCGAAAGCCTTCTGGTAAATAAGCGGGGAAGTGTTGTTGCAATAGAACCTGCAACAGGAGAGATACTGGTGTTTGCCAATTCGCCCGATTATGACCCCAATTTACTTGTTGGCCGCGAAAGGGGCGCAAATTACATGAAACTGGTTTCCGATCCGCTGAAGCCTCTTTTCAACAGGGCGCTTATGGCACAATATCCTCCCGGGTCAACCTTTAAAATGGCCAATGCCCTTGTTGCTCTGCAGGAGGGGGTAATTACACCCAAAACACAATTTTATTGTGCCCATGGGTATTACTCCGGGAATTTCAGGGTTGGCTGCCACCACGACCAGTCGTTCGACCTGGTTCCATCTATTTCACGATCGTGCAATGCTTATTACGTGTACGTTTTCAGGGCAATACTCGAAAACCGAAAATATCGTGACGTTAGGGAAGCTTACAATGCCTGGCGGGAGTATATGCTAAAATTTGGATTTGGCCGGACACTCGAAACCGATTTTGTGCACGAACTGAAGGGCCTGGTGCCAACTTCAGATTATTACGAGCGTTTTGTATTCAGGGGATCGCGGTGGAGGGCATTGCCCATTGTTTCCCTTTCAATAGGTCAGGGCGAAATAGGGATTACCCCTTTGCAACTGGCCAATTATGCGGCAATACTGGCTAACAGAGGATATTATTATATTCCTCATATGGTTAAGGCTATCGAAGGCCAGGAGATAGATCCCAGGTTCAGACAACCGGTTAATGCCGGAATCGATCGCGAGCATTACGATCTGGTTATAGAAGGAATGTACCAGGTAATGGAATCGGGAACTGGCGCAATGTCGCGTATTCCCGGAATTGCAGTATGCGGGAAAACAGGTACAGCACAAAATCCGCACGGCGCCGATCATTCAGTATTTATGGCCTTCGCACCTAAAGACGATCCCAAAATTGCCGTTTCGGTTTATATTGAAAATGGAATCTGGGGATCGACTTACGCCGCTCCTATTGCCAGTCTGATCATTGAGAAGTACCTGAATGATTCTATTTCGCCCAACCGGGCATGGCTCGAAAGCAATATGCTAAAGGCCAATCTGATGAACCCATTAATCAGGATAGAGAACAATGGCACAGAGGAATAAAGTTTGGGCAAATATCGACTGGATTTCAGTTTCCCTGGCAATTTTAATGATGTTGCTGGGATGGATCAATATCTATGCAGCTGTTTATAACGAAGAACATCAGAGTATTTTCGACGTATCGCAGCGTTACGGGAAACAGCTTATATGGATTGGAGCGGCTATTTTTCTGGCATTCTCTATTCTGATCATCGACAGTAACTTTTATGTGTTTTTTTCGTGGCCCATTTATGGGCTTATCATTTTTTCGCTAATTCTGGTACTCGTTGCCGGAGTTGAAATTAATGGGCAAAAATCATGGTTTATTCTTTGGGGCGACTTCAGGCTTCAGCCATCCGAATTTGCAAAATTTGGTACGGCACTGGCTTTAGCCAAAATCATCAGCAGTTATAATTTCAAATTGCTGAGTACACGTTCGCTTGCGGCGATTGCAGCTATTATCGGGGTTCCCTTATTCCTTATTCTGCTCCAGCCCGATACCGGTTCGGCCATAGTGTTTGTTGTTTTTCTTCTGGTTTTGTATCGCGAAGGGCTGTCGGGTATAGTTCTTTTCTTTGGTTTGCTTACGGTAATTCTGTTTCTTTTGTCCATGTTGACAGATAATTATATCCTGCTTATTATTCTTTTCGTCGGAAGTTTTATTGCCCATTTCGTATTAAATCAAAAACTGAAGCTTGTATTAATTGCGGCCGCTATTGGCGTTGCAGTTATTTCAATTTTTATTTCCGTAAACTATTTTATGGGCTCCCCCTTCGAACTGGAATGGGTTATACTTACCTCAACCTCAGTCTGTATGCTGGGATATGCGGGATATATTCTGAAATCGCGTTTGAAGCGGTCAATGGTTATTGTTGGATTATTTTTTGCATCGGTGCTGTTCACTTACTCGGTCGATTTTGTATTTCAGCAGGTTTTAAAATCACATCAGCAGGATAGAATCAACCAACTGCTCGGATTACAGTCCGATCCTAAAGGAGCCGGATGGAACGTCAACCAAAGTAAAATTGCCATAGGTTCGGGCGGATTTTCAGGAAAGGGATTTTTGAATGGTACGCAAACCAAATACAATTTTGTTCCCGAGCAAAGTACCGATTTTATTTTCTGCACAGTTGGCGAAGAGTGGGGTTTTCTTGGAGCACTCGTAGTAATCGCTTTGTTCGTTATACTTTTGGTGAGGCTAATCATGCTGGCAGAAAGGCAACGATCGGTTTATTCAAGGGTATATGGATATTCGGTTGCATCCATCCTGTTTTTTCATTTTGCTGTTAATGTTGGGATGACCATAGGGCTAATGCCTGTAATTGGAATTCCCCTGCCATTTTTCAGTTATGGCGGTTCATCCTTATGGGCCTTCACTATTTTATTATTTGTCTTTCTTCGTCTCGATGCTAGCCGTCTCGATAAATTGGTTTAGCGCTTAACGAATTTTTTCTTAGTTAATTTTTTCAAATCCGCACCATTTTAACAATGCTTTCGGAATACTTATCCCTTCGGGGCTTTGGTTATTTTCGAGCAAGGCTGCCACTATTCGTGGCAAGGCAAGGGCACTGCCATTCAGAGTATGTGCAAGCTGGGGTTTTTTAGTGACTTCGTCGCGGTACCGTAGTTTCAACCGATTGGCCTGGAACGACTCAAAGTTGGACACAGAGCTCACTTCGAGCCATTTTTGCTGTGCGGCCGACCAAACCTCAAAGTCGTATGTCATGGCTGAGGTAAATCCCATATCGCCACCACACAACCTGACTATCCTGTATGGAAGTTCAAGTTTTTGCACCAGGCTTTCAACATAACTCACCATTTCCTCGAGAACCTGATACGATTCATCGGGATGGGCAATCTGCACTATTTCAACTTTGTCGAACTGGTGGAGGCGGTTTAGTCCGCGAACATCTTTTCCGTAAGAACCTGCTTCACGGCGGAAACAGGCGCTGTATGCACAGTTCATAACAGGAAGCTGTCCGGCTTCAAGTATAACATCGCGGTAAATGTTGGTAACCGGAACTTCGGCGGTAGGTATCAGGTAGAAATTATCCTCGGTTACATGGTACATCTGACCTTCCTTATCGGGGAGCTGGCCGGTGCCAAATCCCGAAGCTTCGTTAACCATAAGTGGTGGCTGGATTTCTTCGTAGCCTTCGTTACGTGCCTCTTCAAGAAAGAAGTTTATCAGGGCGCGCTGTAGCTGTGCCCCTTTGCCCCGGTAAACCGGAAAGCCGGCTCCGGTAAGCTTAACGCCAAGTTCAAAATCAATAAGGTTATATTTCGCGGCTAGTTCCCAATGGGGTAAAGCACTTTCGTCAAGTTCAGGAAATTTTCCCCCCGAACGGATTACCACATTGTCGTCGGCCCCTTTTCCAAAAGGGACTTCGGCATGCGGAGTGTTGGGCAACTGTATAAGAAGGTTCTGTACCTGGGTTTCGATTTCGCTGAATACCAGATCGAGTTGCCTGATGGTTTCTTTAAGCTCTGTGGTGCGTATTTTGGCCTGGTTGGCTTCATCGGTCCTACCTTCCTTATATAAAATCCCGATTTCTTTGGCAAGCCGGTTCATTTCTGCTTTTGCATCATCGGCCAAAACTTGTGTCTGGTTCCTTTTTTCACGGAGTTTTAAAATTGTACCAATGATCTCTGTGGCATCGAAATTCCTTTTTGCCAGTTTCTCAATTACTTCGGCGGCGTTTTCCTGGATATATTTTAATGTAAGCATAGCAGTTTTCAGTCAATAATTATTGCAAAAAAATGTTTCAGAATAAATTTTGGGTGCAAAAGTAAAAAAAGTTGCCTGCAATTAACCGGAATATATTTGTAAAAAGCTGTAAACTAAAATACCCCGGCAGTTGCTGCCGGGGTATTTTATATAAGATTTATGAATCTTCAGATAAAAATCAACGGTTAGTTGCTGGCAACTTCGGCAGTTACAATAGGTTCAACCGATACGTATGACCTGTTGTCTTTCTTTTTGCTGAAAACAACCGTACCATTCACAAGGGCAAACAAGGTATGGTCTTTTCCCATTCCGACATTTTCGCCCGGATGATGTTTTGTGCCTCTTTGGCGAACAAGAATATTGCCCGCTTTTGCAAACTGGCCGCCAAATATTTTGACGCCAAGCCGTTTGCTTTCCGATTCGCGTCCGTTTTTCGAACTACCTACACCTTTCTTATGAGCCATGGTCTTTAATTTTAATTATCCTACAATTTCTTCGATGAGTACCTGGGTAAACGATTGACGGTGCCCATTCATTTTTTGGTAACCTTTCCTTCTTTTCTTTTTGAAAACAAGTACCTTATCACCTTTTGTGTGTTCCAGAACTTTGGCTGTTACTTTGGCTCCTTCCAAAACCGGGGTACCAACCGAAATATTGCCTTCGTTCTCAACCAACAGCACTTTGTCGAATTCAACTGACGACCCTTCGGCGGCTGCAAGCCTGTGTACAAATACTTTTTTGTCTTTTTGAACTTTGAATTGCTGTCCTGCAATATCAACAATAGCGTACATAAAAATTTTATTTTTTAAGTTTCGCCCGTCGGGCGGAAAACTCTCCTGTTTTCACTTTTCAGCCCGATCGAACCCATTTTGGGACTGCAAAAGTAGTCATTTTCAAATCATAACCAAACATCCATCTGATAAATTTCACTGGACTTTCCCCAAAACTAAGATAACCATTAATTAAAACCCTTTAATTCACTG
>CAZMDP010000040.1:0-9081 GCA_964565015.1 uncultured Prolixibacteraceae bacterium
ACGAATGTGCATACACCATTTTCGGATGCTGCTTGTGCAAAATTGTACTGAAAGGTATAATCAATTTTATATTGCGCCGCTTTCGATCCTGCCTTTTTCAAAGTTGTTCCCAATGCCGAAAAGAGAACATCGCCTGTAACCAGGTGCTTCCAATTTTCGGTATGTTCAAAATCTATAATATGTTCTTCAAGTTTTGGGTGGTCGAATGGCGACTTTCGCCTGACAAAAATTCGCACCTTCGAAACAGCAGGTTCGCCAAGAAGAAGTTCGACGAGCTCCCTTCCCACCAGTCCGGTGGCACCGATTACATTTACAATCTTATCCATTCATTTTTGGTTCTTCGATGTCCAATAATACTTTTCCCGAATCCTTAAGAAGGCCAACCGACCATTTTATAATTACCAGTGAGCTTATAATAGCAGCGATGGTATCAATAAACGGAATATCCCAGATCATGGCTGCAGTAAGGCCAATAATTGCTGAAAGGCTGGTCAGCGCATCGGATACCACATGCAGGTAGGCCGCCCTGATATTATGGTCGGAGTGTTCACGGTCGTGGTGAAGCAGAAAGGCGCTGGCAATATTTACAATCAAACCGATAATGGCAACCAGTATGGCATCGCGGTAAACAATGTCAACAGGCGTAATAAACCGCTGGACACTTTCTGCAATAATCACAAAGGCAAAAATCAACAACATAAGGCCACTGCTGTAACCCGACAGTGACAATATTTTATTGGTATTCCCTTTGAATTTTCCGTTGGATGAAAACTTCCTGACCAGGATATAAGCTACCCAGCTCAATCCTATGGCCAGAACATGCGATCCCATGTGAATGCCGTCGGCCAGAAGGGCCATCGATTTGGTGGTAATCCCAAATATGATTTCAACCACCATGGTTAATGCTGTTAAAAGCACTACCCATCGTGTTTTATTCTCAAAATCATTATGATTTAAACTCATAAGGTTTTATCTTATCGCTTTCAGTATGCAAATATGGCAAATTTGTTGGAGCAAAAGAATTCAGGACATCTAATTCTGAAAATATTAAGATAAATCGTAAAAAACTTCATAATATTGTTTTGTGTTTATTGCATCATTATTTCATTTATACTTATTACTTTTGACTTTTCACATTATAACTTGAAATTATGCCAAGTCTGGAAACTTCTTATCTGGGATTAAAACTCAAAAACCCGCTGGTTGCCGCCAGTTCTGGGTTAACCGGTTCGTTGGATAAAATAAAAGAACTGAGCGCGGCGGGTATCGGCGCGGTGGTTCTGAAATCGATATTCGAAGAGCAGATCAACAACGAAATTGGGGCCATGCTTTCGGAAGGCGCCCAGAATATGGACTACCCCGAAGCCGAGGATTATATCCGCAATTATCTGCGCGACAATTCCATCAGCAAGCAAACCGACCTGGTAGGACAGGTTAAGAATGAAACCGATTTGCCCGTAATTGCCAGTGTTAATTGTATTGCCGGCGACGAGTGGGCCAATTTTGCCAAAGACCTTGAAGATTCGGGTGCCGATGCCCTTGAACTGAATATTTTTTATTTGCCGGTCAGTCGGACGCAAACCGCCGATGAGGTGGAACAATTGTACCTTAATGTGGTACGCAGGGTATCTTCATCGGTTAAAATTCCGGTTTCGGTAAAAATTGGCAGCCATTTTACCAACATTGTGGGCATGGCCGAAAGGTTAAAAGGGAATGGCGCCGCAGGAATTGTCATGTTCAACCGCTTTTACGAACCCGATATCAATCTCGATAAGCTGGAATTAACAGCCTCCGAAGTTTTCAGTACGCCTCAGGAAATCAGGCACGGATTACGTTGGACAGGTCTGGTCACTTCACAGGTGCCAAACCTTGAAATTGCAGCAACCACAGGTATTCACAACGGAGAGGGCGTTCTGAAACAAATCCTCGCCGGTGCGCAGGTAGCCCAGCTTTGCTCAACCCTGTACCTTCACGGGGCTGCCGTTATCCCTCAGATTATTGAAGAAATGGTAGCATTTATGCGCAAATGGAACTTCAGGAAAATCGAAGACTTCAGGGGAAGGTTATCTTACAAAAATCTTACTGACCCTATGATGTATGAGCGGTCGCAGTTTATGAAATACTATTCGTCGCGCAAATAGTCAGGCAAGGATACCCCGCAATTCTTTCAATAGATAACTTTTTAAACTATCGGCCTGCCTGAGTGCATGGTTAATCCGTATAATTTCGGCCTCCCTGGTTTGGGCATCGGGCAGGTGGTCGAGGTTTTCAATCAGTGTAAAGGCCTCAAAAGCAATGTCCATGTCGTTTTCGATTACCCAGCTTACCAGTTTTGGGAGGTAGGGCGAATAATCGAGACCACTCAGCCAGCACGAAGCAATCAGTTCCTTTCTGATCGTCCGGTATCGGTCATTTTCGATAATCTCAACCATAACCGGAACCGACTCTTTGTCTTTCAAGTCGGCAAAAAGCGAAAGAATACTTTTCCTTACCTCGTCAAAACCCGGAGCCATCAGAAGATCGGCCAGAAAAGGGATATAATGTGATGATCCGGAATAGCGCAATACCTGAACGGCATTCAGAATTTTATCTTCAATACCCGACGAAAGATCGGCAATAATAGCCTGATCGGTCTTCTTCTGTCTGGATTCGGTCATAACCAGGATGTTTAAATTTATAATTTTGGGAACAAAATTATAAAATTACCTCACAGGCAAGGTCAAATGGTTAATTTTGCCGTTTCAACAGAAATATGAAGAAAACTACTGAATTGGCCGAAGCGAATATTGGCCGGTTAATGCTGAAATACTTCGTTCCCGCATTTATCGGCGTTTTTGTCAATGCGTTGTACAACATTGTTGACCGAATATTTATTGGCCAGGGCGTAAGTGCCGAGGCGCTTTCGGGCATTTCGGTAATTTTTCCGGTTATGCTCATTATGATGGGCTTTGGTATGTTGATCGGGATCGGGGCCGGCGTATTGGTTTCGATCAACCTTGGGCGGCGCGACCACCGAAAGGCTGAAAACATACTCGGCACCGGTTTTTTGCTGATGATACTCGTTTCGGCTTTGATCATGGTCATTGGGTTTGCCATTAAAAAGCCCATGTTGCAATCGTTCGGGGCCACCGAAGAGACCTACGGATATGCCAACGATTACCTGAACATCATTCTGTTGGGGGTTGTTTTTCAGGTGGTAGGCTTTTCGCTCAACAATATTATCCGTTCCGAAGGGAGCGTAAAAACCGCCATGTACTCTATGCTCATCAGCGCTGGTACAAACCTTGTGCTCGACCCGATTTTTATTTTTGGATTGGGAATGGGCGTAAAAGGCGCTGCCTGGGCAACGGTTATATCGATGATGGTACTTTCGGCATGGGTAATTGCGCACTTCCGCAGCCAAAGATCTGTCATTAAACTCCGGGCCGATTACATAAAAATTGACTGGCCGATTACCCGGGAAATATTGGCTATAGGCATGGCGCCTTTTGCCATGCAGATTGCAGGCAGTTTTGTACAGGGTTTACTCAACAAAAGGCTTATCGATTTTGGCGGCGACCTTGCTGTTGGTGCAATGGGAATTATCAACTCGGTTGCCACAATGGTGATCATGACCATTGTGGCCATTAATATGGCTTCGCAGCCAATAATCGGTTTTAATTACGGCGCAAAGTCGGCAGAAAGGGTTAAAGACACGCTCAGGTATTCGCTTATTGCGGCCACGCTGATAGCTGTCAGCGCTTTTACCCTGATTGAAGCCATGCCGGGCCTCATGGTCAGGTTGTTTAACAGCGACAGCGAAAAACTTTATGAACTAACTGTTCATGGGTTGAGAATTATCATTCTGGCATGGCCGTTTGTAGGATTTCAGGTGGTTGCTGGCCATTTCTTTCAATCGGTGGGAAAAGCCAAAATTGCCATGTTTCTTACTTTATTAAGGCAGGTTATTGTTTTACTTCCATTATTGCTGATTTTGCCGGGTAGGTTCGGGTTGAACGGTATATGGGCCGCATTCCCCGTATCCGATACCGTTTCGGCAATTATAGTTTCGGTTTTTCTGATACGCGAATGGCGCAGGCTTGATGAGTTGAATGAGGCAGTCTGAATAACATCCGGTTGCGAAAAATTAATTTCTATAAGCTGATTTTCCCTTTCAACGCAATACCTGTGTAGGAATTTCCCTGTTTTGCAAGCGCTTCGGGTGTGCCTTCAAAAACAATATACCCACCTTTGTCACCGCCTTCGGGGCCTAAATCGATTACCCAATCGGCCGATTTGATAACCTCGAGGTTGTGTTCAATAACAATAATAGTATGTCCGCGTTCCATCAGGGCATTAAACGAATCGAGCAGTTTACGGATATCGTGAAAATGTAATCCTGTGGTAGGTTCGTCAAAAATAAAGAGGGTAGGGGTATCTTTTTCTTTTGCCAGGAACGATGCCAGTTTTACACGCTGGCTCTCTCCACCCGACAGTGTTGCCGACGACTGTCCAAGATTTACATAGCCAAGTCCAACATCCTGTAACGGTTGTAACTTTTTCACAATCTTTTTCTCGGTCGATGACTTGCCTTTCGAAAACAGTTCAATGGCCTGATCTACTGTGAGGTTAAGTATGTCATCAATCGAGTGGTTTTTGTATTTTACTTCGAGAATCTCTTCCCTGAACCTTTTTCCGCCACAACTTTCGCAAACAAGGTAAACATCGGCCAGAAACTGCATCTCTACTTTTATGGTACCCTCACCCTGGCACTCTTCGCAACGTCCGCCTTCGACATTGAACGAAAAATGCGAAGGGTTAAGCCCCTGATATTTCGCCGCTTGCTGGTCGGCAAATAGTTTTCTTATTTCGTCGTAAGCTTTCAGGTATGTAACCGGATTCGAGCGGGAGCTTTTCCCGATTGGGTTCTGATCGACAAATTCAACTGCCGTAATCAAATGGATATCACCAAGTATGGCATCATGGTGGCCGGTTCGTTCGCCATAACCTCCAAGAATTTTTGTTAATGCCGGATATAAAATCTTTGTTACAAGCGATGATTTGCCCGAACCACTGACACCGGTGACTGCCGTAATGGTGTTGAGCGGAAATTTTACCCGCAGGTTTTTCAGGTTATTCTCTCGGGCGCCCACTATTTGGATAAAATTGTTCCATTTTCTTCGAAATGTGGGCAGGGCTATTATTTCCCTTCCGGTAAGGTAATCGGCAGTGAGGCTTCCCTTGCTGTTCACCAGGTCGGTGTGGTTGCCCTGAAAGACAATTTCGCCGCCCAGTCTTCCGGCCAATGGCCCCATGTCGATAATATGGCTGGCAGCCCGCATTATCTCCTCGTCGTGTTCGACCACCAGCACGGTATTCCCCAATTGCCTTAGCTTTTTCAATACACCTATCAGCCGGTTGGTATCGCGGCTGTGAAGCCCGATACTTGGTTCGTCGAGTATGTAAAGCGAGCCAACCAGGCTGCTCCCCAGTGAGGTTGCAAGGTTGATGCGTTGCGATTCGCCCCCTGAAAGGGTTGACGAAAGGCGGTTCAGTGTGAGGTAACCCAATCCTACATCGCAAAGAAAGGTAAGCCGGTTGCGTATTTCGATCAGCAGCCTGCGGGCAATTTTTTCATCGTTTTCGGGGAGGTGCAGGCCATCGAAAAATTGTTTCAAGGCCGAAACTGGCATCAGCACCAAATCCTGAATTGACTTTGAAGCAACTTTTACATAGCCAGCCTCTTTTTTCAGCCTGCTGCCCCGGCATTCGGGACAGGTGGTTTTTCCCCTGTAGCGCGACAACATAACCCTGTACTGGATTTTGTACGACTGTTCTTCGAGGTGCCTGAAAAATTCGTTCAATCCCGAAAAATAGCGGTTACCGCTCCAAATCAACTGGCGCTGCTCTTCCGATAATTCGTAATAGGGTTTATGAACCGGGAAATTAAACTTAGGGGCCGAATATACCAACCTGTCGCGCCATTCTTTCATTTTTTCACCTTTCCAGCAGGCAATTGCATCCTGATAGACCGAGAGCGATTTATTCGGTACAACCAGGTCTTCGTCAATTCCGATAACCTTTCCGTATCCTTCGCAGGTAGGGCAGGCGCCAACCGGGTTGTTGAAACTGAACATGTGAACCGATGGGTCTTCAAATAAAATACCGTCGGCCTCGAACCGGCTCGAAAATGATCTTTCTTTTACTTCATCCGGTGTAAAGACTTTTATTACGCATTCGCCGTTTCCTTCAAAGAAAGCGGTCTGCACCGAATCGGCCATTCGGTTTAAAATTTCTTCGTCGTAAGCAACCTGAATCCGGTCAACCACAATATTGCAGTCGCCCTTGCAAAAACCGGTTTTATTTTCGGCCAACAGTTCATCGATCCTGAAAATTTCGTTTCCGGTTTCGAGGCGCGTAAATCCTTGTTGGAGCAACAGCCCTGCTTCCTGGAGCAGCGAACGGCCGTTTTTGGCTTTAAGCGGCGCACCAATCAATATTCTGGTGCCTTCTTCGAACCCCACAATGAAATCGACTACATCGCTTACCGTGTGCCGCTTTACCTCTTCGCCCGATACCGGAGAAATGGTACGCCCTATCCTTGCAAAAAGAAGTTTCAGGTAATCGTAAATTTCGGTTGAAGTACCCACTGTTGAACGGGGATTACGGGTGTTCACCTTTTGTTCGATGGCAATTGCAGGTGGTATCCCCTTAATATAATCAACATCAGGTTTGTCGATCCTACCCAGAAACTGGCGGGCATAAGCCGATAAACTCTCCACATACCGCCTTTGACCCTCGGCAAATAAGGTATCGAAAGCCAGTGATGACTTCCCGGAACCCGATACTCCGGTAATGACAATAAATTGATTGCGAGGAATTAAAGTATTGATATTCTTAAGATTATGAACTCGTGCCCCTTTTATCTCGATAAAAGGGGATATTTTTTGTTCCAACATTTGCAAGGAAAATTAGTAGATGAAAAAAAATTTGCATTTTTCCGGAAAAAGTTTCATTTTTACACCATGCAAAATTATAAAATTGTTTCACTCATTTAAAATTGATTGCCTATTGATAAAAGCTTTACTTTTTGTTACCTAAAATAGAAAGTAATGTTCGATGCAGAGACTTTGAACGACAACGATCTCGTTCATAATTTTGTCAATGGTGATTATAATTCGATAGAAGTTTTAATTAACCGTCACAAAAACAGGGTGTATTCTTATATACTTCTGATTGTGAAAAACCAGGACCTGGCACAGGATATCTTTCAGGATACCTTTATAAAAGTTATCCGCTCGCTCAAACATGGCAAGTACGTCGAAAACGGAAAGTTTATTTCGTGGGTGCTCCGCATAGCCCATAACCTGATTATTGACCATTTCAGGCGCGAAAAACAAAACAATACCATTTCGAACGACAGTTTTGAGAACGATATCTTCAACTCACAAAAGTTTTCCGACGAAAATGTAGAGGATCAAATGGTTATGAACCAGATACTTTTCGAGGTGAAAGAGTTGATCCGCGAATTGCCCGAAGATCAGCAGCAGGTAATATACATGCGGCATTACATGGGTATGAGTTTCAAGGAAATTGCAGAACAGACCGATGTCAGCATCAATACGGCTCTGGGGCGTATGCGCTATGCCCTTATCAACCTTCGTAAAATTATTGAAAAGAAAAAGTTAACGCTAACGCGTATTTAACCTCTGTTAACACAAAATTATGGTTCTGGGCGCAGTTCTTTCAACGAGCAAAAAATGGTGCCTATGCAAAAAATTTCTACGTTGATTTTTCTGGTGAATAAAATCAGGTCTGAGGTAACAAATCGATCCTTTAACGGATTTTATGAAAATGAAAATTATCTGATTGACAATCAGGAACAAGATTCACCGCCCGATAGTGCGGTAAGTGCATTGCTTAATTATGCCCGATCGCTTGAGGTCAGCAAATCGAAAGCGATAGGGGATTTGGAATGGGTTCTCAATTAAACAAACCCGGAGTTGCAAAACTCCGGGCTTTTTTTATTTCCCGCCAGGATATACTATTGTATTGATTACATTGGCCTGAGCCGAATCGGGTTTGAAAACTGAATAGCTTCCTTCGCACTTCGTAAAATAGACATGACGGCCCCTGTCGTAAAACCGATATACCTTACATCCATCGTGCTCAAACAGATAATCGACAACATAGGTGCTGTTGTTGGCTGGCTCTGAAGATGAAAGAGGAATTTGCGCACACGAAGCAAACAGTAAACCTGCAAATGCTGTAATAAGAAAATTACGTAAAAATTTCATGGCTTTTGTTTTAAAGATTATCGTACCCGATCAGCAAACATTGTTCCATAAACACCCCTCCCCAATGCCTGTATTCACCAAACTTGCTGTCATTGGTAGTACAACAAAATGTAGTGAAGATTTCATCATTAAATTTCTTTTAAAAAATCATCTGATTGTTTTGTCAATTAAAAAATAAAATGATACATTTGTGATATCAAAATGATATTAATTTTTTAACTATGGAAAAGAAATATTCACCGGTTTCGGGCTACCTGATGGTACTGATCGAATTGGTACTCCTGGCAGCCATCATTATGGGATTTATGAGGGGTATGTATATCCCGGCATCAATTGCAATACTGATATTTACCTTTCTCTCTATCGGATTTCTGGTTGTTAACCCGAATGAAAGTTCAGTACTTGTTTTATTCGGAGCCTATAAGGGGAGCGTCAAAGCCAACGGGTTTTACTGGGTAAACCCTTTTCTGGTGCGTAAAAAGATTTCGCTCAGGGCGCGCAACATCGATTCGGAGCCGATAAAAGTAAACGATAAGATCGGTAACCCGATTATGATAGGGGTTGTGCTGGTATGGCGTGTCGAGGAGACTTTCAAGGCTGCTTTTCAGGTTGACGATTATGAGCATTTTGTAAATATTCAGACCGAAGCGGCTATCAGAAAACTGGCGGGTTTGTACCCTTACGACAATTTCGAAGACCACGAGGCAGAAGTAACCCTGCGAAGCGGAGGCGAAGAGGTAAATGAACAACTCGAAAAAGAACTTTCGGAGCGGCTCAATATTGCCGGTGTAGAGGTGATGGAGGC
>CAZMDP010000041.1:0-9062 GCA_964565015.1 uncultured Prolixibacteraceae bacterium
TGCTTACCGGGAACTTCGAATTATTCAACTTGAGAAAAGCCTTGAAATTCCACGCTTATACCTATCGATTATCCTTCTTGCAGTTACCGGTTCGTTGTATCTCCTCATCAACTATTTCATCCGTAAACTTATTTACAATTCGAGCTTTTCGTTTACCCTCAACCAGATCAACGAAATAACCCTTCAAACTGCAATCGGGATAGCCTCCATAATGTTTTTGCTCTTCGGTCTGGTTCTGCTCACCATCAGGGTAATCGACGAAACGCGCAGGTTTCAGTCGGTTCGCGGAACCCTGGCCATGATATTGTCGGTGGCAGCGGTAATATTTTTCGTTTACAATATTATTTCGGGCAATTCTTACCCCGAACCGATGATTTTATTCGCCATTACCGGCGCTTTAGCTTCAACTTTCAGTCCGTCGGGTTCACGAAAATTCGGGATGACCTACCTGATCCTGTTTATTTCGGTTATAACGGTTTTTTCGCTCGAAGTGATTTACAGGGTAACCGTTGAAAAGGAGCGCGAAGTACAGCAACTTTTAGCCGTAACCCTGGTTGCTGAACACGACCCGGCAGCCGAAGTATTTCTGGCCGAAATTCAGCAGCAAATCAACGTTGATCCGAATATACCCGGATATCTGCTCCAATCATATCAGAACCTCGAAGAATATCTGGAGCTGACCTATTTCAGCGGCTACTTCAGGCAATACGACCTGCAGATCACCATTTGCAGCGGCAGCGACAGCCTTATTGTCCATCCACAGAACACCACTGTTCCCTGTTTCCCGTTCTTCGACGAAATGATTGAAAGGGAAGGCAGCCCTATCCCGGGAACCAGTTTCTATTATATGGACAATATGAACGGCCGGATTTCCTATTTCGGTAAAATACATTACCCGCTTACTTCCGACTCAATCGGTATTTCGATATTTGTTGAACTCAATTCGAAGATTTTCTCCGAAGGGGTAGGTTTTCCGGAACTGCTCATCGACAAATCGATGCGGAAACCGGCTTCATACAAAAGATTTGAATATGCAAAATATTACGGCGGTGAACTGGTCGACCGCCACGGCGACTACCTCTACAATTATTATATATACTCCTACGATTTCGACGATGCCGAATTTACCTTCAGAACATGGGATGGCTACGAACACCTGATTTACGGCACACGCCAGGACAATTATATCATTGTGAGCCGAAGCCTGTACACATTTGTCGATTATCTGATTTCGTTCCCTTACCTGTTTGTTTTCTATTTCGCTTTTTCGTTGCTGGTACTGCTGTTTATACGGCCTTCGTTCCGAAAACTAAAATTCCAGATCGACCTGAAAGTGAGGATACAGGTGGCCATTATATCGATTGTGTTCGTTTCGCTCCTGCTGGTTGCCATAGGCACCATATTTTACAACGTTGAAGAATACCGGTCGAAGATGCTTGAAGATCTCGACGGTAAAATGAACTCCATTTCGGCTGAAATTGATATGCGGCTCGAAAATCTTGACCGCATTACGCCCGAACTGGAAGATTGGTTTACCCGCGAACTTGTAAAACTCAGCAATATTTTCCGGACCGACATCAATATTTATGGAGTTGACGGACAACTGATCGTATCATCGAGGCCCGAGATATTCAATAAAGGACTGGTATCGCGCCGGATAAGTTCACAGGCCTATTACGAATTGTTCGAAAATTTCCAGACCAACTATTTTCAGCCCGAAAAAATCGGACGATTAAGCTATATTTCGGCCTATTCACCCATCATCAACAGTTCGGGCGATTACCTGGGGTTTATTAACCTTCCTTATTTTACCCATCAGGATAAATACAGCCAGGAAATTTCAACATTCATCGTGGCATTTATCAATCTGTATGTTCTGCTGTTTCTTGCCAGCATTATGGTAGCGCTGTTTATTGCCAACCAGATTACGCGTCCTCTGGTGGCTATTCGCGAAAACCTGAGGAAAATTGAACTTGGCAAGCGCAACGAACCTATTGATTACCGAAAAGACGATGAAATAGGCAAACTTGTAAAAGAGTACAACAAAAAGGTTGACGAACTGGCCGTAAGTGCCGAACTGCTTGCGCGATCGGAACGCGAAAGCGCCTGGCGCGAAATGGCCAAACAGATTGCCCATGAAATTAAAAACCCCTTGACCCCAATGAAACTCAATATTCAGCACTTGCTCAGATTTAAGGGAAATGATGAAGAGTACCGCGAAACCGTAAAAAAAGTAGCCCGAACCCTGATTAGCCAGATTGAAACCCTGTCGGAAATTGCCACCGAATTCTCGAATTTTGCCAAAATACCTACAGCACGAAAACAGGAATTCAACCTGGCTGCACAGATAAGCAAGGTCATCGAGCTTTATGAAAACGACAACCGGATTACCATTCGTTTCAACGCGGGCGATTGCGGCCACCTGATGGTGAATGCCGATCGCGAACAGCTTTCAAGGGCATTTATCAATCTTATAAAGAACGGAATACAAGCCATACCCCCCGATCGTGATGGTGTTATCGACATCAACCTGAAGCGCCGCGATTACATGATTGTGATTTCGGTTGCCGATAACGGTACAGGAATCCCTGAGGAGCTGCGCGAAAAAATGTTCAGCCCCAATTTCACTACTAAAACCAGTGGGATGGGACTTGGACTAGCCATTGTGAAAAACATTGTGGAAAATTTCAGCGGACGGATATGGTTCGAAACCATAACCAACGAAGGCACCACTTTTTATCTTGAAATTCCCTACATTGAAGATCAGGAAAACGATAAGGATAACGGTAATTAACGATAACCTGCCAGGCGAATCTTGTGGTTCGGAACATGGGTTATGCTGGTTGATCGAAGCGGGAATCCGTTTTTTATTCGACACCGGTCCGTCAGATATTATTCTTGAGAATATGAAGACGTTGGGTATCGATCCCATGACTATAGAAACCATTGTATTAAGCCATGGGCATTACGACCATACAGGCGGGTTACCCTGGCTGGATGGACAGAGTCTGATCTGTCACCCGGAAGCGCTCAGACCAAAATTCCGAAAAAGCAACGGTACTCCAATGGGTGTTCCGGTTTCTGAAGAAATTATCCGTAAGAAATTCAGGGTAACAGCAACAAAAGAACCTTATTGGCTTTCGGATGATGTGGTATTTCTGGGCGAAATTCCCCGTCTGAATAATTTTGAATCGCAATTCACGCCTTTTATAACGGTAATGGGCGAAGATGATTTTATGCCCGACGACACGGGTGTGGTCATTGTTTCAGATAAAGGTTTGATTGTGGTTTCGGGGTGTGCCCATTCGGGTATCTGCAATATGGTCGAACATGCTATTGCCATAACCGGCATCCATCGGATAAATACGGTAATGGGTGGTTTTCACCTGAAAGAAGATGATGAGGTTACCCGAAAAACCATCGATTATCTGAATAGAATCGGCGTGGAAAAACTTTACCCTTCGCATTGCACGGCAGCACTGGCCCGCGAAGCTTTTGCCCGGTATATAAAAATTAATGATGTACGCAGCGGAATAGTTATTAATTTTTAAAGGTTTTTACTTTTGCCCTGTTACATTTATCTTTTTACTTTTGCCTTTCTCATTTTTAATTTTTCATTTTTAATTGTATTCCATGGTTCCTATTTCATTTCAGGAGATAACCGAAAGGCTACGAAATGCAGGGCTTCCCGAAACCGACCTGGTGATCGGCATCGGAACTGGAGGGATAGTACCGGCTTCGCTGGCAGCTTTCCATCTGAATGCCGACCTGCGCATTGTTACATTGAACTACCGCGATGAAAAAAACACGCCTCAACACGAAAGCCCTGTTGTGCTTAACCTTCCGCCCGACCTGGAGCTTGAAGGCAAACGCATCTTGCTGGTTGACGATGTTTCTGTTTCGGGAAAAACGCTTAATGCAGCGCTGGCACTGCTTAAAGGCTACAACGTGAAAACCCTGACCATGAAAGGAAAAGCCGATTATGTTCTGTTCCCCGAAGTGAAGGATTGCGTGATGTGGCCGTGGAAGTAGGTAGTAAGAAAAAGGCTTAGGCGCATCGCGCCGAAAGAATGGTAGCAATAGCGCCAATACCTTCCCCCACCCGTTCATTGAAAAATGAAAAAAAACTCCGGTGAAGAGGTAAGATTAAAGAATCGATGTGCCACCGAAATCAGCTACCTCTATCTAATACCTGCCGCCTCATTCCAGAATAAACAATTTTAATTCCGGCACCCTAATAAAATCGGAGTCGAAAGTCAACAGAGGCAAATCGAGGTATATGGCTGTTGCCGCCACAATGGCATCGGGAAGTTTTATATTAACCTTTTGAAGCAAATTTTTTGTTATTCTTTTAATGTCATGGTTTAATTCAGCAATAAAACAACTTTCAATAATTAAGTCAATACTGCTTTTTTCTGCTTTTGTCAAACCTTTCTTTCCGTAAAGTTCAAGCTCAGAAATTACCGAAATCCATACTTGCTTATCGTTTAAATATTCTGCTGCTTTTTTTGAGCCACTGAGCAGATATATCAGGGGATTTGTGTCTGAGACAACACTAACTCCACTCATCCCTTATTCTTTTTTGGTATTCGAGTGGATCCTCACCCCAAATTACTTTTCCAAGGTGTTTATTTGCATCAAATCGCTTTACAGGCTTAATTTTATTTAAAGCCTCCTTTAGTGTTTTTACCGACCGTATTTTTTTAACTTCAGTTGTCATTGTTGCAAATCTTTATTCAACAAAGGTAGTTTTATTTATTTAATTTTAAAAAAGGTTATAAGAGTCAAGGGCTACTATTCAACTGCCTTTTAAAGCGATAGCTATTTACGGAAATATAGCTGTTACCCTTGAATGAAAATCATTGCAGTTTTTATGATAAAAAACATCACCCCCTAAAATCCTCGATCTAAACCAGCTCCGTAGTTACTTAAAATTTTCAGATAAACCCGGAGGAGTGATATGTTTATAGAATCGATGTACCCCAAAACCCCTTACCACCCTTAAGGGTAACATCCCTTCGTCAACAACGTACAAACTAAAACCAAAAAAATGCTGAAATATGAAAACATATTCGGGAATTACAACCTGCAGGCTGATATCGGTTGCCATGCTGATTCTGCTTGCCTCGTGCGGCCATCATCATGAAGATAAAATTGAAATCAGGGGAATATACGGACACCCACAACCCTTATGGGATAAAGGGTATGAATTGTCGGAGCTGGGCATAAACGCCGTGTTCCTGCACAGCGGCTCCATAACCCGCGAAATGATGGACCGTGCCCGTGCCGATGGGATGAAAGTTTATGCCGAATTTGCCACCCTGAATGGCCAGAACTATGTGGATAAGCATCCCGAAGCATGGGCCATCAATGAAAAAGGCGAAAAGGTGGAACCGGCGTCGTGGTTTATGGGGGTTTGCCCCACCGAACCCGGGTTCAGGGAATACCGCTTCAGTCAGTTGCGGAATCTGCTGACCGGATTTGCCCCCGACGGCGTGTTTATGGACTATGTGCACTGGCATGCCCAGTTTGAAGTTCCCGATCCCATACTACCCGAAACCTGTTTCTGCGACCATTGTCTCAGTACATTTTCTGCCGAGACAGGCATCGAAATCCCCGAAGGCGATACCCCGCAGCGGGCGCAATTTATCCTGCAAAACCACGACACTGCCTGGCGCGACTGGCGCTGCCGGGTAATCCTCGAATGGGCCGTAACCATGAAAAACATCATCAACGAACTGAGACCCGGCACCCTGCTAGGGCTTTATCATTGTCCGTGGGACGACGACGAGTTTGACGGTGCCCGCCGGCGGATCCTCGGACTCGATTACGACCTTCTGCGCGGACCCATCGACGTGTTTTCGCCTATGGTGTATCACGCCCACATGGGCAGGGAGCCGCAGTGGGTAGCCCGGAATATTGAATGGTTCTGCCACCGCCTGAAAATCCGCAATGGCCGGTTTCCCAAAGTGTGGCCCATTGTGCAGGCATACAACAGCCCCTATACCATTTCGGCCGAAGAGTTTGAGACCGTATTGCGTGGCGGAATGGCAGCCAAAGCCAGCGGGGTAATGATGTTTACCACCCGCGCTGTAGCCGAAGAAGAGAGCAAGATTGAGGTGATGAAAAGGGTGTATCGGGAGTTGGTGGAATAAATTTTTACAAATGCTACTTATAGTCCGTTGATAAAATATCCCGCAATTTCTTCTTTTGCTTGAAAAAATGAAGAAGCTTATAATTGAATATTTGTACAGGGATGCTGGTAATTACAAGTTGTTTGGAGAATTCGAAATAAATAATCCACAAAATCTTAATTCAACTGAATTTGAAGATTGGATGCGTTCAATTAAACTAAACAGATTATACTTTATCCCGGAAGAATTTGGCGTTCCAAGGTTGAATTTCCCTGATTATGATCATTATTTGGATCATGATTATTGCGAGTTAGTTAGAATAAAGGAAAAATAGTATTTTCACTTTTTCAAATCAAAACAAAATGGCAATAAGACTTTGGACCCGAAATGAATTAATTTTAGCTTTAAATCTATACTTAAAACTCCCTTTTGGTAAACTTCACTCGAGAACACCTGAGATAATTCAATTAGCAAAACTAATTGATCGAACACCTGGCTCTGTAGCAATGAGGCTGAATAATTTCGCCAGCGTTGACCCTTTTCATCAACAAAGGGGTATTGGTGGTTTACCAGGTGGCAGAAATCAGGTTGAGCCAATCTGGAATGAGTTTATTAACAATAAGGATGAATTACTTTTTGAAAGCGAACGACTATTAGCAGAACTTGAAAAAAAGGATCTCGAAATTAAATATGCTAAAGAACTTTCTGGTATTGAGAATCTGAAAGGTGAAACAAAAATTAGGGAAGTGAAAACAAGGGTAAACCAAAGTGTTTTTCGGCAGATTGTAATTGCCAACTATTCAGGCAAATGCGCTATTACTGGCATCAATGTTCAGGAATTATTGGTCGCAAGCCATATAGTACCATGGGCAAAAAATGAATCTGAAAGATTAAATCCCGAGAACGGTATATGTCTTTCAACACTTTACGATTCTGCATTTGATAAAGGATTTATAAGCTTAACTGAAAATTATGAGATTTTAATTTCAAAAGATTTGAAGGAACATAACTCACAAACGTATTTCGATCGGTACTTTGGCTATATAGAAAAAAAGAAGATTAATTTGCCCCCAAAGTATTTACCAAAAAAAGAATTTATACAATATCACTACGATACAATATTTAGGAAATAAGAATTTGGCCATTTGGTCACCTCCCATGCCTGAAAAGCGTTTCCTTTTCCTGTTTTGTAAGGCTTTCGTAGCCATCCTGGGCAATTTTGTCGAGGATACGGTTAAGTTCTTCGTGATCGGCAGCGCGCTGGCGGTTATATTCGTAGTCGTCGCGGGGTGGTTGCCGGTGTACCACACGGATATGCTGCCGGGGCTTAGCGGCGCCAACCAGGCCGTCGATAGCCCGCGAAATAACCGAAGTGATATCGCGCCCTTTGCGTTGCCGGGCCACAAACCAGTAACCCGCCAGAACGCCCCCCAGGTGGGCAATGTTTCCGCCTGCATTGGAAGTGGATATGCCAATGATATAACTGAAAACCATAAACAGGGCGAGGTATTTCAGAGGTACGCGGCCAATCAGGAAGAGATGTATCTCGCGGTTGGGGTCGCGGAAAGCAGCAGCAATCAGCACCGCAATAATCGATGCCGAAGCGCCTAAAAGAAAAGAACTATCGGCCACCTGCCTGAAAACCGGAAGAGTATTGTATGCCAGCACATAAAGCAATCCGCCTGCCAGTCCGCCAATAAAGTAAAGCCCCAGAAGTTGTTTCTGAGAGTAATAATCGAGGAATATCCGGCCAAACCAGTAGAGCACCAGAAGGTTGAACAGGATATGCAGGAAATCGAAATGGAGAAACATATAGGTTACCAGCGACCAGGGCTGCCGCAACAACAGCGAAATACCCGATGGCAATTGAAACCACTGTATCAGCGACGAATTGGTACCGGTGAGAAAAAAAATCACGTAAACCACCCTGAAGGCCAGAAACACGGCCAGGTTCACATATATGAGCCGGGTTATAACCGACCCCTCGCGAAATGATTCTTTTATTTCTTTCCAGATTTCCATTCAGTTATTCTCTACATTAATTCTATGGAACAATATTATACCAACTAATTCAATTAATATCTTTTTTAAGCCTTTTTGGATGCATTCTGTTATCAAAAACCGTAATAATTGTGATTTTTTCGTTATCGAATCTATAAATCAGAGAGGTTTGTTTCGTTACCAATGCTTTATACAAACCGGGTTTTAATTCTGAATTAGAGGAGCTTTCCGGAAAACTGGAAATTTGAAGTAGCTTTTTATCCAATTTTTTTATAAAACTATCTTTCGCCTTTTTGGACCATTCCTTCTCGAGGTAGTGCAACAGGTAATCCAATTTGTTTGAAGCCTTTAAGGAAAGTTCTATTCTGAGCATTACCTATACTTTTTCATAAATTCTGAATACCCAACAACATTTCCATTATTTGCATCATTCAATCCAGCTTCAACCTCTTCTTTTTGCTCCGGAGATAAGGTTTCCCAAAAATCATTTTGAGTACTTTTTGCAAAAATTTGCATTATAGAATTCAAAATATCTGTATTATCAGTATTCAGGATCAATTTTACCAATTCAATTTTCTGAATTTCAATATTCATGACTTTTTTCCTCAAATTTAATCATTTATACCCAAAACTGTGCATTATGCATAATCTTTAAGTTTCTGCCATAATGCCGGCGCTACGCGCATATGCCTCCCCCGATTCGATGGGGGTTGCCTTAGCCTCAAAAGAACTGCCTACTACCTACTGCCGCTACCTACTTTTTTGCCTTTGCCTTGGCCTTTTTCTCACTGCCTACTAACCGGTGCCGCTGCCAACTTAATAGAAAGTATTCGTTGTCTTCGCCCAGTACTTGATGAGTATAAAACCGAACAACATCCCCCCCAGGTGGGCAAAATGGGCAATGCTGCCGCCCGAATTGGTCAATCC
>CAZMDP010000042.1:0-9006 GCA_964565015.1 uncultured Prolixibacteraceae bacterium
GGGTCAACTGGTATAATAATTTTTTACCGTTTTTGTCTTTTCCGGCATCGAACAGGCTTCCTATTTCAATTTTCGCATCCACGCTCTGTTTGGCAAGTTCAAAAATCAGGTGGACCTTGTCGGGTGTTGCAGGGAGTTTTTCAATCTGAAGAACCTTTTGATAATAAAAATCAAGATGACGTGCCGTGATCTGGTTAAACCTCTTCTGCGAAAATCCTATCAGTTTAATAAAGCTTATATATAGGGCCAGATGTGGGGTAATATTCTGCCCTTCGTCAACCAGCTTTAAAAAATCGGATAACTGATCATCGCCCACGAAAAAATCTTCCCAATTACCGGCAGGTTCATCAGGATGCAGGGTACTGAAATAGTTGACATGGCGGGCAAACCTGTATGCAAACTGCATCCATTCTTTCAGCCCGAAATCGTTGAGTTTAACCGATCCGGGATCGAGCGCCCCGATAAACCGCTGAAACTGATTGGTGCCTTCCCTTTCCAGTACAATATCTTTTCCACAATTTGCCATATACGTTCAGATTAAGGTTCTTTTCCCCCTTCTTTGTAGAAAGGGAAGACCATATTCATTCGCGAATTTGTTGTGCGTATGATATAATCGATGTTTATCAGCAGTACCCCGTTCAGTTCATCTGTTGGGTCTATTTCTATTTTTTTGACATCAATGCGGGGTTCATAATATAGAATTGCCGTTTTGATCAGGTCGGTTATATAGGTTTTAAGGGTAAGGTTCAACGGATTAAAGAGCAATTCATCGAGGTTGCACCCATATCCGGGAAGCATTACCCGCTCGCCCAACCGTGTTGAAAGCAGAATTTGCAGGCTGCTTTTTATGTCGGCCTCGTCTTCGAGCATTTTCACCGAACGGGCTTCTTTGCTGAATTCGGGAGGGAAGCTCCATCCCCTTCCTAAAAATGAATAATCCTGTTCCATATATTCAGTTAACCTCCGATTAATACAGTTGGACAACCAGCAATTATTACCCCGCCGTGTGCAGTTGAATCGCCCAGCCGGGCGGCGGGTTTATTACCGATCATAACCGTACCCGATCCGCTGGCAATGGTATCGGGCGGCCCGGTGCACACAGCCATATCGCCCACACGTGCCGCGGGCATTCCGCCAATGAGTACCGTTGGGTCACCGGGGGGCATAACCGGCCCCCCAACATGCGGAACAGTGCCGTTAAACATCGGGCAGGTGTGCATATCTGTTATTCTTGCTGCCGGTTTCATAATTAATTGATTTGTACCAGTGATCCTTTTAATACTGCTGTTGCACTGCTCGATACTTCGACCCCTGCCGATCCTTCGACCTTCATTTGTGCATTGGCCGAAGCCGTAATATTTACCGCTTCAAGGTTTATATCGCCCGTGGCTTTTATGGTTATATCCGAAGCGCTTTCGATGGTAATACCGGCCGAATCCAATACAATTGAATGGTTGTTTTCATCTTCGAGCTTTACAATACCGGCATCGTCGTCAACCGTAATTCTCTTTCCGGCCGGCGTTTCAAGTATTGCCGATACTTTCTCATCGTTGAAAATGAACTTCATTTTGCTACGTGTTATAAATCCCTTTTCGTGATTATCGTCGGAGGCAGTTATCGGGGCTGGTTTGGCGCTGCTGTTCAGCATACCGAGCACGATGGCTTCGTTCGGATTTTCGTTAATAAAGCCGACTATTACCTCATCGCCGATTTCGGGACGGAAAAATGAACCGCGTTCGTTTCCGGCATCCAATGTGGCAATCCTTGCCCAGGTACCCTCTTCATTAAGCCCTATCATGGGAAGGCGCACCAGTATCCGGTCTTCTCCTTCGGGATCGTTTTCAAGTTGCGTAACAATTCCCACCTGAAGGCCTTTAACAGCGGCGAGCAGCCCGGCAGCCGGAATTTCGCTGATGTTGTATGCTTCGGTAAACCATTTTGGATCGATCCCGAACTGAACGTCAACCGTCCAATTGCCTTCGGCAATCTGATGCCTGACCCCTGTTACATATACCTTTCCGTTGAAACGGTCGCCAACGCCATCAATTTTGATCATCTTTCCCGGTTTCACTCCGGCTATCCCCTGGAATTTTACCCGTCCCCTCACCTTCGAAGCCTGTGCAAACAACGACCTGGCATTTGCCCATTCCTGCAGAGAGGAGCTGTATTTTCCACCGTTTTTCAGTTCAAGGTTTTCAGGGTTTACAACCGTTGATAGTTCCGATTGTGGAATATTACCGTTCAAATTCAACTCGGGTACATTAGCTTCGGCAATTACCAAATCCTGCTCAGCAGCATCCCAACCGTAAGAAGTAACCTTCTGAAACTGGTTTCGTGCGTCGATTTCGGCATCAAAATCGAGCAGGGTGGCGCCAAACTCAACGGTCTCCATAGCTTCCTGTTCAAGGTCTGGTTTACCAATGGTAATTTTCCCATCGTCAACCAGGCATACCCTGCCATTTGCCTGTGCCCTCGAAACCATGAAGTCCCAATCGGTTACGTTATACTGTACCATAGCCTGGTGCGATACCGATGTAGTTTCAATTTCGGTTTCGATTCCATAACTTCCGGATATTTGCTCCAGAATATCGCTATCGGTACTGTTATAATAATATTTACTTTTCCGGCCAATGGTGAGCTTAACGGCTTTATCACGACACTCGACAACGAGGAACGATTGTGTTGGTCTTATTTTGAGATTGTGCTTAACAACAATTCCCCTGAAAATGGTTTCTTCATCGGAATGATAACCCGATTTAATGGTAATCTCTTTTCCGGGAACAAATAAGTCCTGGTTACTGAGGTTGAAATTCTGCAACGACGGGTCACCGTCAATCAGCGTAATTCTGGCCAATGGAACACGGTTTACTTCTTTTTCGACCACAACACTCATAACCTGGTATTCGCGGGGCAATTGGTTGCCCTCAATCAAAATGGCACAGGTAGCCAGATCGGCAGGCCTCGAAGTATTTATGGTCCTTTGTGAACTCATGCCTTATTGCTTTTATCCAACGGAGGGAAAAAAATCCTCTGCCCCGTTCGGAGTTTCCTGAAGTTGGTAATTTTATTCACCCGGGCTACCTCGAGGTAGTAGCGCGAATCGCCGTAAATGCGGTAGGCCATAAGCGGCAAAGTGTCGCCTTCTTTCACTTCGCGCACGTGCGTCAGGTCGGGCGAACTGCTGTTTTCGCGTGCTACCCTCAGATTATCCTCCACAAAACCTTTGAACTTAGCTTTTGCAACCGCCCTCAGCGGTGTTCCATCGGGTTTGAAAAGCTTGAAAGTTATGTCCATTTCGGTAAGCGAACCTTTAAACAGTAGGGTACCCCACGAAATAACCAGGTAATTTGGCTTATGCTTTTCGCCGTTGTAATCGAACACCACATTTTTGAATTGTTCAATATCGCCTATTACGCCATCGCCTTCATCCCTGAAGAAATTATCGCCCGGGTTTCCCGAAGCGTAGTTGGTGAGTACACCGGTACGGTCGAAAACAAATTCAAGCTCAAGGTCTTCGGGAAGCGCCTTGTTAAAACGTGGTGATGCGGCACTGGTTCCGGCAGCCTGGTCTTCGTTCTGTTCAATTTTATATTTGAACACATATTTATCGGGGTTGAGCAGCGTCTTGAATTCGCCTTCAGCAACCTCTTCGGTAAATTGCGGATTTTTGAAAGCTTTTATTTTCAATTTTACCAATTCCCCGTTCATGTTACCTTTCCTCCTTTTTTGCCAGGATCTCCATTACCTGTTCCACACATTCGCTAACTATTGCATCTTTTTCTGTCGTGTTTAATGCATTTGTTCCGGAAGTGCGCGACCTTTCTTCCACATTTATTTTTATGTGCAATTCTTTGATCTCAATAGGCATATCACTTAATATTGAAGTAGTTATAGACCAATTCTACTGTTTCTATGGCAATTTTGCTTTCTTCGGCGTTAAAGTCGGACATTGCCCATTTTACCGGCCAGGCATGTACCACATTCCAGGTAATAAGCGGTTCGTGTGCCTGGTTCAGCAAACTGATGGTCAGATCGGCCGGCCTGATATTGTACTCTTCAACTGCATCGCGGCACCATTTTATCAGTTCCGAATTCACCAGAAGCCCTCTTTTCAGCACAAGGTTCGGAAATTTTGAACGTACCGGAAGCTTATGGACGAACCGGTTCTCCCCACCTTCGGGTATCTGTTCGGTTTCGAGTTCAACATTCAAACCCGAAACCGACTGGAATTGAAATTCACCTTCGATATGGTTAAATTCAACCCTGAAATGATACCCTAAAGGAGGATAATAGTTAGCCATTGCTATTCATTTTGAATGGTTAATCCCTCGTGCACAATTTCCATCGACTCGATGGCTACTTCGTTGCCATCGGCTTTCAGATCGGTTGACTGAATTTTGGTTGGCCATGCGTTTTTTATCTTCCAGGTTACAACCGGTTCGTGCTCTTCGTTGAGCAAACTAATGGTTATGTCGCGCCTTTCGATGGTGTTGAGCTTAACGGTATTCCACCAGGCAAAATATTCGTTGTCGCTTTTAAAGGTGCCCCGTTTCAGGGTTATGTTGCTGTACTTCTGCATACCGGGCATCTTTAATTTGGAGTATTCTTTGCTTGAGCCTTCGCGGTATTCCACGACTTCTGTTTCAACATCGAGCCCCGAAACTTCGGTAAACCCGATTTTAGTTCCACTCCATTCAACCTGGAAGTGAAATTTTACCAATGGATATGGTGTTGCCATAATTTATAAGGTTTAATGTATTGATAATTAAGATTCCTGCATTTTATGTGAGAATTTGAGCACGATAAATTCGGCGGGCCTTACTACGGCCATTCCAATTTCGACATGCATATATCCATTTAGGATATCCTCAGCCGTCATGGTCTGCCCTAAACCAACGCGCACGTAAAATGCGTGTTCCTGTTTGGCTCCGGCAAGGGCTCCAGCCCTCCACTGAAGGGTAAGGAAGTTTTCGATCATGGCACGTACTTTTACCCAGGTGTTGGCATCGTTGGGTTCGAAAACAAACTGTGCTGTTGCCTTTTTAACCGATTCTTCCACCATATTGAAGAACCTTCGAACCGAAATGTACCGCCATTCATTGTCGTTTCCGGCGAGGGTGCGGGCGCCCCAGATCAAGGTTCCTTTTCCGGTAAATGCCCTGATGGCGTTCACCGATTTACCGGCCTCGGTATCCACATTCATGCTCTCCTGCTGTTCGTGGGTAACACTTACAGCTGGCCCCTTAACAGCAGTGAGGCTCACATTGGCAGGCGATTTCCATACCCCGCGCTCGCGGTCAACCATGGCATAAACACCTACCACAGCACCACTTGGGGGTAGCACAACACCTTGCTTTTTGATGGCATCAACAATTCCTTTGTACACCGGATCGATAGTCCCAAGAGTTTCGGCACGGTTCTTTTTCACCGCTTTAAGTTCGGCGTAAAAATCGTCAACCAGTTTTACAATTTTTCCAGCCAAAGCCCTGAAATAGGGTGCTGCATTTGCGGCAGTCTGTGTTGCAGTATAAATATCGTTCCTATCTGTTGCTGGATTGGAAAATGGCAGTGGGTTAAAATCAACTATGAAATCGGAAGGAGCCTGGATCAACGGATCGTCCCATGCCGGCGAGGGTGCGGCGCTGTTTGCCGAACGGCTGAAATAATTGTAATCGAAAAGTGTTTTCAACAAGCCATGAAAGTTGGAATCTTCGGCTACAAACCTGGCATGTATGCTAGCCGATGAATTTTTATTGGCAAGGCTGTTATCGGCAAAATTCAATTCGAAGAAGGCTTTGAAATAGGCATAAATCTGATTGGCGAAAGCAGCCAGGTTTGCCCTTGTAGCAATTGCACCGGCCGAAGGAGCGGTTAACGACGAATGTCCTGCAATATCAGAGTCGATATGTTCGATGGCTGCAAGCAGATCGCTGTTAAACAATGCCTTGATATCGGCCACAGGAGAGCCGCCTTTGGTAAAAGTTCCGGCCGTAATGGTATCATAATCGATTTTGAACGGTAACGTTGTTTTTAGCCAGGGATAATAAGCTGCCCCATATTTCAGGAAATTCATACCCACATTATCGCGGAACAAACCGATTGGGTCCGATGATGGGGTGATCTCGTTATCGCCATCAACCAGGTCGAGAACGGCAAACCTGTCCTGAAGCTTGTTGCATTGTGCCAGCATAGCTGCATGTACCTCGCCAGCTTCAGCATTTGTAAGGTGGACCGTTTCGGGAATGACCAGCAAAGTGGGCAGGTCGGCCTTTTCGACCGAAGCAAGACCGTCGAGCAGGTCTTGTTTATCGACATCGGCCGCCTGAGAATTATAATCTCCAACCGAAACAATAAAACAATCGCCGCCGCCATTGGCATAAAACATACGGACTGTATCGTATAGCAGGTTAACCCCGTTAACTTTGGCCGATTTTACCGAGTTATCCGAATTCAGTTCAATCTCGATGGTGGTCGGATTGGGAGCTCCTCCGAAATAAAGTTCATATTCGGGCAGTGACGATATCTTCACCGGCCTGAAAATACTTTCGGCGTGAAAATCAACGCCATCCACAACTGCCTTATCGGTATAACCAATAAAGGCAGGGATTGCAGTCTCTACTTGCGCTACCGAAGGCGGAAACTTCGAAATTTCCTCAATGTAAACGCCTGGTGTTTTGTAAGCTGTTGCCATAATTCATTGATTTAAATTTTACATGAATATTTCAGAATATATCTTATTGTTTACATGGTCGGGTATAATGGACGAAACTCCAGCATTGGGCAGCTCGTTACCGCCTTTTAAAACCGGGATAAAACCACGGCTTGTCAGGGGATATTCATTTTTGGTAATCAAAGTTCGGGCATCGCCATTCTCAACGATAACATCGTCTGCCGGTGCAACTGTCTGGTTGGTTTTATAAATGTAGCGCCACCATGTTTTGCGGTTATCCAACTGAATTTCAAATATCTTTTGGTTTACCGGTATTTCACCCTGATTATCGGTTACATCAAAGGCACTGTTTTCACCTTTAACGAAAATCCTGATAATTCCGAAAATGTTGTTTCTTAAACCGGCAGGAATTAAGGAGCTTTCTGATTTTGCCACTTCATGGGAAAGAATAAATTTTTCATCGGTATAACTTGATGATCCCGAAAGTCCAATCAATGGAAAGGCGGGAGGTTCGGACTGGGGCCGTTTATTGGAAAAATAATACAACTTCATGGTGTCTTCGGGTCTGAGGTTGGTATAGTTGACGAATTTCGGATCAGCCAACCTGATATAAAATGTTAAAATGAGATCATTATTCAAGTCGATAAAAGGTTTTTGCGGGTTGCTTTCGGATACCTGACCCCATACCGAAATACCTCTATTGGTTTTTCGTAATATGAGCTTATTACCATTCATTACTGAAGCTGTTACGGGAGCAGGTTGCACCTCAAAAAAGAGCCGGTGGTCGTAGGCAACCAATTGTTTTTCCTGATCGGCAGGTGACATAGTTTCAAATCTATCCAAACCCTTATCCAGAAAATACCGGTGAAGTATATCTACCCTGAAAAATTCTTTGTATTTGATGGAAAAACTCATTTATCGTAATCTTTAAGCGTTCCACCAACATGCGTAATTATACCGGCCGATGCAAGTGTCTTATCCAGACTGATCCGGATAAGCTGCACTTTGTAGATTACAAACGGAAGCTGCCTGCCGCCCAGGGTCCCCCAAATATTGTTCATCTCTTCGAAAGTGGGCGTATATAAACGAAGGTTAAACCTGAAATCGTCCACATCTTCGAATGCAACATTTGTTCGGTTATACAGCGTATTCTGATGGGTAAATACCATCTTACCCTGAAAAAATTCAATGGTTTTTGAAATGCAACGGAGCGATTTATCGTAGGTATCGCAATTTGCCGCAATAAGCAGATAAATATTGAGAAATACCGGTGGATTTTTTATTTCGGCCCTATTATCGCGAATATTCAGGTTTTGATGGTTATTAAGGGTGGCTTCTTCTTCGAGTTTCAGCAAGGTCATTACCACCTTCCCATCAATTCTTGCAGCCTCTGTTGACCCTGATTCCCAGAGGGCAATGTTGTCGAGTGCAACAATTTTACCCAGTCCTGTTTCAACAAAAAAGTTCTCGAGCTGCTCTTTTAATATCTGCAAAGTTTCATAAATCATCATCGTCAGGTATTAGGCACGGTACATTTGGTAACAAAATGCAACCATGCAGAATTCACAATACAATAAGACCTTAATAGCTTTTTTATGGACTGCCCTATTTTGCAGTCGAAAATTACAGTCAGAAATAAAAAGTAAAAATGAAAGAAAAATGAACGTTAAACTCTCTGTATAATATGAATATTGATTTCCCCGTACAAGTTACGACATTAAGTATATCCAAGTCAATAGCAAATCGAAAAAAAACAGTTTTTTTAACAAATAAAAAGATAAAATAGGGTTTTTATATTCATATATTATTGATTATGTGTATATTAAAGTATTTTAAAAATCGAACAAAATCAGGAGTGTTCCATTATTAGGGTAATTCGGATTAAATTTCTTAATGGTTTTGCAATAGTTTAATTGTCAACGATATGCCCTTATGTTCATTATTACAATAACATCATACATATCATTTGTTCTTTATTCTGCAAACTGGCACTACCGGCATATTTTCAAACGAATGAAAAGCATTTATCATTCCAACCGAGAAAAAATGATTTAAATCGGAAACCCAAATTCTTGATTCTTTTATTACACCCTGCTCAAGAAGATTTGCGCGCATGGTTCCCTTTAAGAGCGGGGTATCGGGAGTTAACCAGTTATCGCCATCGGAAAATATCAGGTTTGCGGCAAAACTATCGGTAACCAGGCCATCTTTCACAATTATAATATCATCGCAATCTCCCCTCTGCCTGAACAGTTTTTCCAATTCTTTGCGGTCTTCAAATTTGAACGGGTAATGTATTGTGTTGCTGGTTACCAGTTTTAAACTTTCAATTTGTC
>CAZMDP010000043.1:0-8953 GCA_964565015.1 uncultured Prolixibacteraceae bacterium
GAGCAACGATATTTTGTAGTTTCCTGCCGAATATGACGGAATGAGGTCGATCTCGCTGTATGTGTTGTCGAAAGTATTGGCAGCCCATATATTTAAACCAAAACGTCCCGAATTGAGGGTTATCTGTGGTTCGATAGCAGGCGAATCGCCAAAAACAAAACCGCGCCAGTAATGCCGGCTGAACAAATCGGCCTGAAAAATCAGTGATTTCTTCTCCTGCGCAAAAGATTGTGTAATATTGAAAAAGACTATGATTAATAAAAAAAAACGCATAGCAAATAAACTACAACAACCATGAAAACCCCGACAACCCCGACAACTTTTTCATCTACCTGTCAATCCAGTCGCCACTTTCCCTGATCAGTTGTTCGAGTTCTTCCACCGCATTTTCATACGGGATATGGCGTTTAACCAGTTTTTGTCCTTTATAAAGGTTCACATTGTTTTTTCCGGCTCCCACAAATCCGTAATCGGCGTCGCTCATTTCGCCGGGGCCGTTTACCACGCATCCCATAATTCCGATTTTCAGGTGTTGCAGGTGGCTGAAATGTTCCTTAATTTTTTTGGTGGTTTCGTGCAGGTCGAAAAGCGTGCGGCCGCAACCCGGACAGGATATAAATTCGGTTTGTGAAACGCGCATCCTCGATGCCTGTAAAATGCCGAAGCTCAGGTCTTTCAGTTCGGTAAAAGTGATGTTGTCGTGATCGTTGGAGAGGCAGATACCGTCGCCATAACCATCGATAAACAAACCGCCCAGATCGGCCGAAGCTTTTATCTGAAGGTCCTCGAGACTCCGTTCGTTGTAACGTCGGTAAATAATTACCGGTACTTTCCAGATATGGGTTTCAAGCATCATAAAGAAAGCCCTTAGTTCGGCAAACGGGTTTTTGTTGAAACTTTCGAGGATCAGCACCGTTTTGCGGGTTTGCTTCAGTTTGGTAATAATTTCGGGGTGCATATCCATAAAGCGGTCGAACTCCTGTTTGTTGGTGCGGATAAATTTCATACGTCCCCAGCGGGTGCTTTCAAACAGGTATTCTTCGAGGGAAATTACCGGAAACGAATCGCCTGAAATGTCGAGTATTTTATTTCCCGATAAAAAGTAGTCGGGAATTCGCTTCCCTCTGATGGGAAGTATTTCGGCAAGGCTCCGGTCGCCCAGGTCGGCCACAACAACCGGAAGGTTTCGGCCTCCCATGTTCATGACAGGCCGTGTTGAACGGCGTTCATATTCAAACGGATTGGTCTGTGCATGCAGGGGTGCCGTAATGGGCTGATGGTTATAATAACTTTTGAAATGGTCGATCAGTTTGCGGGCTACCGGTATTTCCCGTTCAGGGCTTTCGGTCAACGAAATCCGGATGGTATCCCCGATTCCATCGGCCATAAGTGCCCCGATACCCACCGCCGAACGTATCCTTCCCTCTTCGCCTTCGCCGGCTTCGGTAACGCCCAGATGGAGCGGATAAAACATATCTTCGACCCGCATACGGTAACACAAAAGCCTTACGGTATAAACCATTACCCGCGTATTGCTCGATTTTATGGAAAGCACCACATTGTTGAAATTCTCCTTTTTACAGATTCTGAGGAATTCCATAACCGACTCCACAATCCCCGTTGGCGTATCGCCATACCGGCTCATAACACGGTCGGAAAGTGAACCCTGGTTGGCCCCTATACGAAGTGCGGTATTGGTTTTTTTCAGCATCCGCAGGAATGGAACAAACAATTCTTCAATTTTCCGGAGTTCTTCGCGATATTCCTCATCGGTATAAATCAGGTGTTTGAACGAAGCCCTTTTGTCGTAAAAATTTCCTGGATTTATGCGGATTTTCGAAATATAGCGGGCGGCAATTTCGGCAAGTTTTGGGTTAAAATGGATGTCGCCGATCAAAGGGTTATCGTAACCCCGGTCGAGCAATTCCTTTTTTATATATCTCAGATTTTCAGCATCGCGCTGATCTTTTACGGTTACCCTAACATAATCAGCGCCGGCCTTTATTATCCTGATAATCTGTTCAACAGTCGCTTCGGTATCTTTTGTGTCGGTGTCGGTCATTGATTGGATACGGATCGGATTATCGCCACCCAGTGGAATGGCTCCAATCTGCACTTCTGAAGTCTTAAACCGTTCATATCGGCATAAGTCATTGATATATCTGAAATTAGCGTTTTCCATGTTCAAAAAGCCAGTGCCTTAAACTGCAAATTTAAACCATTCACGGTAATATAAAAATAATCACCTATTTTTGTTTTTTAAGAAATTTGTATGTCGATAGAAATTAAGGATATAACAAAAGTATTCGGAAACCAGAAAGCGCTCGATTCGGTTACCTTTAAAGTAAACAAAGGCGAGCTGTTAGGTTTTCTTGGGCCGAATGGCGCAGGCAAATCGACCTTGATGAAAATTATTACCGGCTATATACCAGCCAACCATGGCGAAATTTCGATAAACGGTAAAAAAGTTACCGTTGAGAACGTTGATTTGCGGCGTGAAATTGGTTATCTGCCCGAAAACAATCCGCTCTATTCCGACTTGTATATAACCGAATTTCTTGATATTGTTGCCGGTTTTTACCGTCTTCCCAGGCGCAGGGCCAGAGTTGCCGAAATGATCGAAATGACAGGATTGCAAAGAGAACAACATAAAAAAATCGGTCAGTTGTCGAAAGGTTACCGCCAAAGGGTTGGCCTTGCGCAAGCCCTGATACATAACCCGCCTGTATTGATCCTTGATGAGCCCACAACCGGCCTTGATCCCAATCAGCTCGCCGAAATACGCACCCTTATCGGTCAGATCAGCCAGGAAAAAACAGTTATCCTCTCGTCGCATATCCTTCAGGAGATTGAAGCCATCTGTAAGAGGATTGTAATCATCAATCAGGGAAAACTCGTTGCCGACAGTCCGATTGATGAATTGAAAACCGGATTGACAAGCAGCCGGCAACAGGTTTTTGTCTTTTTTGATAAACCGGTTACCGAAAAACAATTACTTGAAATCCCCGGCATAGAATCAGTTATGCCCCAATCGGGAGGCTGGATAATCTCATCGGCTTCAGAAAATGACATCAGGCCCGAAATTTTTCGGTTTGCTGTCGAAGCGGGTTATGTACTGCTCGAAATGACTGAAAAACAGAAGAATCTGGAGAATATATTCAGGCAGCTTACCAATTAGAAGATAAAAAATCCAAAAAACTCTTTTTATTATCCCGAAAAGAAATATATCTTTGCCGGCGCTACGTGGAAAAATTTGTGATTGATTGCAACCACCGTAAAAAATGCTAAAACAATCGGTTTAGTACTTGCCATTCAATCATTTATCCCGCAGTTTTAATAAATTATCTGTTTAACAGCCGTAAAATATCAATCGGCATAAAATTTTGGGAAAATGAGTTATTTATTTACAAGTGAATCCGTATCAGAGGGTCATCCCGATAAGGTGGCCGATCAGATTTCCGACGCATTGCTCGATCATTTTCTGGCGTTCGACCCTGCTTCGAAAGTTGCTATCGAAACGCTTGTTACCACAGGTCAGGTAGTAGTTGCAGGCGAAGTAAAATCGCGTACCTATGTCGAAGTTCAGGAAGTGGCGCGAAAAGTGATCCAGAAAATTGGCTATACCAAAGCCGAGTACCGTTTCGATGCCGATTCGTGCGGGGTGTTGGTTGCCATTCATGAGCAAAGCCCCGACATAAACAGGGGTGTGGAGCGTGAAAACAAGAAAGAGCAGGGCGCCGGCGACCAGGGTATGATGTTCGGTTATGCCTGTAAAGACACCGATAACTACATGCCACTGCCACTCGAGTTATCGCACCGCATCCTTCAGGAACTTGCCGAGGTGCGCCGCGAAGGGAAAGTAATGACCTATCTGCGCCCCGATTCCAAATCGCAGGTGACCATCGAATACAACGACGATCACTCACCCAAAAAAGTTCATACCATTGTGGTTTCGACCCAGCATGACGAATTCGACGAAGATAAACCCATGCTCGACAAAATCAGAGATGATGTAATGCACATTCTTATACCAAGAGTGGTGGCCAAACTTCCCGAACGGATGCAAAAGCTTTTCGGCGACGACATAATCTATCATGTAAACCCAACGGGGAAATTTGTGATAGGTGGCCCACATGGCGATACCGGTCTGACGGGACGTAAAATTATAGTTGACACTTATGGCGGTAAAGGCGCACATGGTGGCGGAGCTTTTTCGGGGAAAGACCCCTCAAAAGTTGACCGCTCGGCTGCTTATGCAGCAAGGCACATTGCCAAAAACATGGTTGCTGCCGGCGTGGCCGACGAAATGCTGGTTCAATTGGCTTATGCCATTGGGGTTGCACAGCCTGTTGGGGTTTATGTGAATACATACGGAAGGAGTAACGTTAAAATGACCGATGGGGAAATAGCCCTGAAAATTCAGAAACTTTTCGACCTTCGGCCGGCTTCCATCGAAAGCCGGTTAGACCTGCGCAAACCTATTTATCTCGAAACTGCAGCTTACGGACATATGGGGCGCGAGCCATTTACAAGGAAACAGGTTTATAATTCGTCGTACCACAAACCCAAAGAAATGGAGCTGAATTTCTTTACCTGGGAAAAGTTGGATGAAACAGAACGGATTAAAAAAGCTTTCAAAATCTGAAAATTACGAAGATTAAACATATTAAGCCATTCCTTGCTGGGGATGGCTTTTTTGTATTATCCGTTTACGGTTTTTCTAAAAAACAATTGTAATCTCCCCTAATTAAAAACGATTCCTGAACTTTTGTTTTTTCCTGTTGTTCAATCAATTTAAAAACAGGGGTGTACCATTAAAAGAATATTTTGTATATTGAAACCGTAAAAATTTTACAGATATGGCAAAAATTAACAGGAGACAATTTATACAGGCCGGGGTTGCCGGTATGGCAGGCCTTTCGGTATTCGGGGCGGGTTTATCACAAATGGGTTTTACCCTGCCTGCCAATGTTCAGGTCGATAAAGTTAAACTGGGTGAAACCGGCCTGATGGTGCCTCGCATTATGATGGGAACCGGTTCGCATGGCGGAGGCCGGGCATCTAACCAGACGCGCCTTGGGGTCGAAGGTTTTGTGAAACTGGCGCGCTATGGGCACGAACGGGGAATAAAAATGTTCGATTCGGCCGATACCTACGGGTCGCATCCGTTTATCAAAGCTGCGCTGAAAGAGATTCCTCGCGATGAAACACAGATTCTCACCAAAATGTGGGTTACCGAAACAAGTTGGAATAAAGTACAGCCCGTACCCGAAGTCCTCGACCGGTTCAGAATGGAAACCGGAAGCGATTATTTCGATATTGTACTGATGCACTGCCTCATGAAAGGCAACTGGAAAGAAGAACGCAAATCATATGTTGACGGATTGTACAAGGCAAAACAGGATGGCATTGTTAAAGCGGTAGGCGTATCGTGCCACAACTGGGACGCCATGGCCGAAGCAGTTGACGATCCATGGGTGGATGTAATCCTGGCACGCATAAACCCGTTTGGCACCCACATGGACGGTACCCCCGAGGCTGTTATGGGCTTGCTCGAAAAAGCCCGCAAAAACGGAAAGGGTGTAATTGGTATGAAAATATTTGGAAACGGCGATAACGTAACCGATCAGGAGCGCGAACGTTCGATCCGGTATGCCATGACCAGCGGCAATGTACACTGCATTACATTAGGCATGGAAAGCACGGCCCAGATGGACGACGCTATTGCCCGCACCATGCGGATTGTAAAAGGTTAAAGCAATCTTAGAGGTATTGATCGAGGGCATCGTTCAAAAACCGGTTTGCCGGATATAAAACTTTAAATGCCTCAATTGCTTTCTCAACAAAATTTCCGTTTATAATCAGCTCGTTGTTTACAGGAACTGAAAATACATAGGATTTGAAGCGGAGAAGTTCCATTAGCTTACTATCTGCTTCAAATCCTTTTGGGTTTGTCTTCAGTTTTTCTCCTTCAATTTCGGGATAAATCTTTTTAAAGTCACTATTATTGATTATTTCGCAGAATGCTTCGGGTTGATCATAGATGGCATTTCGAATGGCTTTCAACACATTGGCCTCCGGCATATATATACCGCCACCCAGAAAACTACCTCCCGGCTCAATATGAAAGTAATACCCAGCCCTTATGCTTTTTCGGCCACCCCGGGCAATATAACTTCCGAAATGGGTTTTGTATGGCCGTTTGTCGGGCGAAAAACGAACATCGCGATATATCCTGAAGTGGCAATCTTTCGGGTCCATCACGGGAATGTCGCTGTCGAACTTTCTGATTTCACTGATTAAAAGTTCTGTGATAAACAAAACCTTATCGCGGCACGCTTCATACCATTGCTTATTTGCCTGAAACCATTCGCGGTTATTGTTTTTTTCCAGTTCCGTTAAAAAATCAAGTAGAGTTTTCATTGTTTTGATTAAGTAAATTATTCTGGTTACTTTGTATCCCCAAATGTAATATCAAATTTATATGGGGAGCGAGCCATTTTCCATAACCGGAAAAGAAAACTCATTGAAAAACAATACATGCGATCAAAAGTTCGCGGTTAAAAAATTTGCGCTCGTGCTTGCCGGCGGTTCGGGAACCCGTATGGGTGGCGAACTTCCAAAACAATTCGTTCAGGTTGCAGGGAAACCAATTCTTATGCATACCATCGAAAAATTTTATTCATTCGATCCATCCATTGAAATAGTTTTGGTACTCTCCGAAGCCTATGCAAATTTTTGGATGGAACTTTGCAAAGAGAATAACTTCAGCATTAACCACACCTTAGCAAAAGGAGGTCCTGAGCGTTTCTTTTCGGTGCAAAACGGCCTTGAAAAAATTGAGGGTGATGGAATTGTTTTTATTCACGATGGTGTAAGGCCTTTGGTGAGCCATACTACCCTGCAGAATTGCTTTGACCTTGCTTGCCTGAAAGGGAATGCACTGCCGGTTATATCGGTTTCGGAATCGGTTAGGTACGACAATGGGCTTAGCAACCAACCTATGGATCGCAGCCGTATAAAACTTGTACAAACCCCTCAGACCTTCAGGGTTTCGCTTATTAAGGAAGCCTACCGGCAACACTTTAGAGACGAATTTACCGATGATGCTTCTGTTTTGGGATATGCCGGATATGAAATTTTCCTTACCGAAGGCAATCGGGAAAACATCAAGATTACATGGCCCTCAGATATTTTGTGGGCCGAAGCATTGTTGTCGCAGCAATAAATAAGTTCTATTTTTTCACGTTCATACCCTTGTTTTCGCCATTCACCGATTTTATTTTCCTTACTGCTTCGTGCATATCCTATCCTTGTAGTGTTTTTCAGGTCATGTTTAAAAACATTTTCTCAAAATTAAACAAAAAAGACTAAATTATCTTTTATAATACATGAAAACAACAGATATCAAAATGAAAACAATACTACCTGGTAAAATTCTTGGAATTTTAGCGCTGATGATAGTGATATTTTCCTCTGTTGGTGCCAATGAAAAGGTAAACCGTTTTTCATTGGAGGAAGCAAAAGCTTATGCAATGGAAAATTCATGGTTCATAAAAAACACTTCACTCGAAGTTTCAAAAGCCCGTAAAAAAGTATGGGAAACCATTACCACCGGATTACCACAGGTTTCGGGGAGCAGTGCATACAATAAATTTCTCAATTTGCCGGTTTCGCTCATTCCCGGTGAATTTTTCGGAGGCGATCCGGGTACCTATATCCCTGTAAAATTTGGTCAGGATTACAGTTCCGATTTCGGATTTACGGTTTCGCAGATGATTTTCGATGGCAGTTATATTGTGGGGGTTGGTTCATCGCAGATATACCTCGACCTTGCCCGCCAATCGAACGAAAAAACGGCCATCGATATCCGCAATGCAGTGGCACAGGCATATTATATGGTACTGATCGGAGAAGAAAACCTTAAGGTTATGCTCGAAAACCTTGAAAACACCCGTAAAATGCTTTTCGAAACCAATGAATACTACAAAAACGGGTTTATGGAAGAACAGGATGTTGACCAGATGAGGATTTTGGTTAAAAGCGCCGAAAACGAAGTAATCAAAGCCGAAAGGGAAATAAAAATTGCTACCACCGTATTGAAATATACCATGGGGATGCCGTTAGAGGATGAAATTCAATTAACCGATGAGCTTTCATCATTTTTGGCACCTTTACTCAGGAATGATTCTCCGGAAGGCTTTGATTATACCAGCCACATCGATTACAGAATGGCTGCCACCCAATTGAATGCTGCCGAAAAGCTTCTGAAACTCGAAAAAACCAGTTTTCTGCCACGGTTAAGCGGATTTTACAGTTACACAAAAACGGCATACGGAAACAAAGCCAACCTTTTTGCCTCGGAGCAATCATGGTATCCTTCATCGTTGGTTGGCCTATCTCTTTCGGTTCCTTTATTTACCTCTGGTCAAAGGGTGCTGAAAGTGCAACAGGCGCGGTTCGATCTCGAACAGGCTTCCAACCAGCGCGAACTGGCAAGCCAGACCATCCAGAAAGACTACCTGACAGCGGTAGCCAATTTTGAAACTGCTGTTGAAAGATATGGAAACGACCTTGAAAACAGGGAACTTTCCGTTAAGATACTTAATAAAGGAAAAATAAAGTTCAACAATGGAATTTCGTCCAGCACCGAATTAATGCAACTCGAAAACCAGTACCTGCAATCGCACGGAGCCTACATTGCTTCGGTTATGCAGTTGCTGATGAGCGATCTTGAACTCAAAAAAGCTATGGGGAAACTATAATTTAAAACCGATTTATTAACAGAAAACAGATAACAAAATGAAAACAAATCTTTTATCAATAGTACTGGTGGCTGTAATTGCAGCCGCACTTGCCGGATGCAGCGCCAAACCGGCCGACACCGATTCGCTGAAAGTTCAGCAACTTCAGCAGTATAAAAAGGAGTTTGCCGAGCTTCGCCTAAAGATTG
>CAZMDP010000044.1:0-8932 GCA_964565015.1 uncultured Prolixibacteraceae bacterium
GGGAGAAATTTTCATTTTTTCTCCCGCTTTATCAACAATCAACGGTTCATTCCTGATCAGGAGCAAAATTAGGGTATGTATAACTATGCGGAGGATTGAAATTCTCTTTAATGGTACGAATGTTCACCCAACGCAACAAATTAATCAACGATCCCGCTTTGTCGTTTGTGCCCGAACCGCTTGCCCCGCCAAAAGGCTGTTGCCCTACAACCGCTCCGGTGGGTTTATCGTTTATATAAAAATTACCGGCTGCGTTTTCGAGCCTGCGGGTATATTTTTCGATGTTATACCTGTCTTGCGAAAATATTGCCCCGGTTAGTGCATAAATTGAAGTTGAATCGAGTAAATCAAGCGTTTCGTCAAGTTTCTCGTCGTCATAAACATAAACGGTAAGCACAGGACCAAAAAGCTCTTCTTCCATAGTTATGTATTTAGGATTATAAGCCTGAATTACAGTTGGCTCTATAAAATACCCTATTGATTTATCGCACTTTCCACCAAAAATAACATCGGCATCCTCATCGATTCGTGCCCTTTCAATAAAGCCCGCAAGCTTATCAAACGAACTTTCATCGATTACGGCATTGAAAAAATTGGTAAAATCTTCGGGAGGCCCTATTTTTACAGTAGCGAGCTCTCTACCTAACCTTTCCTTTACATCGTCCCAGATGCTTTCTGGAATGTAAGCCCTCGAAGCTGCCGAACATTTTTGCCCCTGGTATTCGAAAGCGCCACGTACCATGGCAACTACCAAAGCTTGCCTGTCGCAAGTCCGATCGGCAAAAATGAAATCTTTCCCACCTGTTTCGCCCACTATCCTTGGATACGATTTATATTTATAAATATTCTCGCCGATTTTTTTCCAAACCGATTGGAACACACCAGTTGATCCGGTAAAGTGTATCCCCGCAAAATCGGGGTGTTCAAGAACGGTTTGAGCAGCAACCGGCCCCGAAACAAACACCAGGTTAATAACCCCATCCGGAACACCGGCTTCGCGGAAAAGCTCCATAATTACCCCTGCCGAATAAACAGCCGTTTTCGAAGGTTTCCAAACCACCACATTACCCATCAGGGCTGGCGCTGCTGGAAGGTTTCCTGCAATAGAGGTAAAATTGAAGGGGGTCAATGCATATACAAAACCTTCGAGTGGCCTGAATTCGTTATAATTCCAGATTCCACGTGCCGATTCGGGTTGCATTTTATAAATCCGGGTCATTTCGCGCACCCCAAACCTGAAAAAATCAGCCAGCTCGCAGGCTGCATCAATTTCGGCCTGATAAGCATTTTTCGACTGACCGAGCATGGTAGCTGCATTCAGCTTCGCACGGTAAGGCCCTGCCAATAGGTCGGCAGCTTTTAAAAATATAGAGGCACGATGTTCCCACGACAAATCGGCCCACTTCTTTCTGGCTTTTAGTGCTGCTTCGATTGCCATCTGCACATGAGTTGCATCACCCTGATGATAATACCCAAGGGTATGGTTAATGTCATGCGGCGGAAACATCCTTTCGAGCTTGCCCGATCTTATTTCTTTGCCACCAATTGTCATCGGCAGATCAATCTCTTTTCCCCTCATTTCAAGGATCATGGCCTGTAGTTCAGCCCGCTCGGGCGACCCTGGTGCGTAACTCAGCACCGGCTCATTTACCGCTACCGGCACATCAAAAAAACCTTTTACCATAGCTGCTTTTTTTACTTTTATTATTCAGATAACAAAGCTAAACCATAGCTCAGAAACAAAGAATAACAAAAATCAGGTTACCCCTGTTATTCATCAAACAATTACGCTATTTTTACAGTGCTTTTTTGATACTTAGATAAAATGAAATTTACAATCTCTTATATTTGAGCAGATTAATACTAAATATCGAAGATTTGAAATCAATCTTTCAGGGAAAAAAAACTGAAGAAGAAAATTTGCTTTTCGGCCTGAAATCTGTTGCCATTATAGGTTTTATGATTTCTGTCATTATATTTGTTTATAAACAATTGTTCAGGCCCGACATCAGTAACCTGCTTGCCGATATTTCGGTATTGGCAATGTTCGCAGGAATACTTTATGCAACCTCTCAGAAAAAGCCAAATCTCGCGCTTAATTTTATTTTTCTTTTACCGTTAATCATATATTTTTATTACCTGGCCGAATTCACTGATCCAGCCCCTCCTGCCGATACCATCTATTTTACACTTTGGTGGTTTATCGTCGGAATTGTTGTATTCGCCTATTTTTCACCGGTCAATTTCAGATTTGTTCTATTCATGGTCAGTGGTTTTGCCACACTGCTGTTCCACATTGCCGAAGCCGATTTAACAGAGAGGTATTTTTCACTCGATCAGGAGTATGCCACCAATCCATTGATAGTACTGATCTTCGTATTTGCTGCTGCTACCCTTATCAGGCTTAGTTTTGATAAGCGTTTCCGGAAAAGTCGTGAAGAACAGCTTGCCCTTGAACGGCAAATGAACGAAACTTTTCAAACTGTAAAACAACCACTTGCACAGATCGAAGCCGAACGCGACCAGGACGGGAATATCACAAGGTTGCAAATTGCCAAAGTAAACCACGCTTTCGAGTCGCAATTCAGGATTTCTTTTCAAGAAACGCAAAATCAGGAACTGAACTATTTGTTCAGGTTTATCTTCCGTAACAATACCAACTGGAACGATCTGTTCATAATCAATCCCCGGCAACAAACCGAAATATACTCACCCCATCACGATAAATGGTATAACATTCACATTTTATGGTTCAACCAATACAACTGCACCTGTGTTTTTTACGACATAACACAGGAGAAAAAAGAAATAAAAAAATTACAGGAAACGCGAGATCGCTACCTTGCCCTGCTTGAAGCAATCCCCGACATATTTTTCGTGATCGACAGAGAAGGAACTTTCGATGATATTGTATTTAAAGGACAGAGCGATTTGCACCTCGATGCGGCCAATGTAATCGGCAGTACCATATTCGACGTAGGTTTTCCTGAAAAAATGGCCCGGAAAATATTCGATTCGGTTCACAAGGCTATCGACAACAATACCATAGAAACCATTGAATATTCAATGGAAATTAATAAAACGACCCTACTCTTTGAAATGAGGATTGCCCGTCTAAATAATCAGTCGGTGATTGCCATTGCACGCGATATAACCCGCAGAAAGAAGGCTGAAATTGAGCTTGAACAGGCAAAATCAAGAGCAGAAGATGCTGTTGCCCTTAAATCGAGGTTCCTTGCCAATTTGTCGCACGACATCAGAACACCAATGAACATTATTATTGGTTTGACAAAACTGCTTGCAGAACAGGATGTTTCTGATTATGAGAAAGAAGAATTCATTAACGACATTTCAGCCCATGGCCATCAGTTACTCACCATGATCGATAATACCATCCATCTTTCAAAAATTGAAACCAATACACTCGAAGTAAATATTTCGTACTGCAACATTCATTCATTGCTGCGAGAACTTTATAACCATTTTTATCCATTATTGCCCGACAACCGCGACCTGCGACTGAAAATGGTAACTGCTATTCAGCACGACGAAGTCGGATTCGAAACCGATCCGGCATTGCTGAGAGAGAGCCTTCAGAAACTGATAGATAATGCGGTACGTTTTACAGAAGAGGGTACGATCAGGTTTGGATATACATATAGCAGTGCCACCATGGTCGAGTTCTTCGTTGAAGATACAGGTCCCGGCATTCCGGAAGAAGAAAAAGAAAATATTTTCAACAGGTTTTATGTTATCGAGAAAGACCGTCTGGCACAAAAGAGCGGGCCAGGCATTGGCCTTTCAGTGGCACAACATTTTGTTGCCCTGCTGGGCGGAGAACTCAAACTCGATTCAACCTTAGGAAAAGGTTCCCGGTTTTGGTTCGAATTGCCCCTTCAAAATGCAAAGGGATTTATGAGAATTATTTCCTGAGCGATTCAATTCTCTCTTCCAAAACCCTGATTTTTGTTTCGGCATCGGCCTGTTTTATCCGTTCCTTTTCAACCACCGCTGCCGGTGCACTGCTCACAAATTTTTCGTTCTGCAATTTCTTTAATACCGAATTCAAGAACCCCTTTGTATATTCAAGTTCCTGGTTGAGTTTGCGTAGTTCTTCCTCATGATCAACATGGTCGGCCAGCGAGATGTAATAATTGGTCGATTTCACCCTGAATGAGGCGGCACCTTTTACTTCCTGGTCAACTGTTACCATGCTACCGATATTCCCAAGTTTCATCACAACCGGATTCAGATAGTCTTCATATCCTTTTTCGCCGGGCTGAACAAAAAGCTCGAGGCTATCTTTGTTCGGAACCGAATTTTCGAGCCTGATTTTCCGGATCCCCGAAACAACCTCTTTTACATTTTCGAAAGCGCCGATTTTACTCAGGTCGTATGGTTTAATCCGGGGCATTTGCGAAACCATTATACTTTCACCCGGTTTGCGTTCAGAAAGCATTTGCCAGATTTCTTCGGTAATAAAAGGCATGAACGGGTGCATCAACCGGAGCAACTGATCGAAAATTTCCACCACCTCGGCATAGGTTTTCGAATCGATTGGCTGCTGGTACGCAGGTTTTACAATTTCGAGAAGCCAACCCGAAAATTCGTCGCGTACGGTGGTATAAACCAGCATTAAAGCATCGGATATCCTGAATTTTTCGAAGTGTCCGGCAAGTGTTTCGTTTATCTCGTTCAGTTTATGACCAAACCATTCAAGAGCAAGCCGCGAGTGATCGGGTTGAACAATTTCGGCTGATACTTCCCAGTTTTTCACAAGTCGGAATGCGTTCCAGATTTTGGTAGCAAATCCTGCCCCCTGCTGAGGCAGGCTTTCGTCGAACAGCAGGTCGCCGCCAGCGGGCGAACAGAGCAACATACCTACCCTTACCCCATCGGCGCCAAATTTTTCTATCAAGTCGAGCGGATCGGGCGAATTGCCTAACGATTTCGACATCTTTCTTCCAAGTTTGTCGCGTACCATCCCTGTGAAATACACATTTTTAAATGGCATTTCGTTTTGGTATTCATACCCGGCTATAATCATGCGGGCTACCCAGAAGAAAATTATATCGGGGGCTGTAACCAAGTCGCTGGTCGGATAATAATATTGCATTTCGCGGTTGCCTGGATGGTTTATACCATCGAAAACCGAAATGGGCCATAGCCAACTGCTGAACCAGGTGTCGAGCACGTCTTCGTCCTGATGCAGGTCTTTCATCTCAAGCTTTTGGTTTCCCGATTTTACACGGGCCAAGGCCAGTGCCTCATCGGGGGTGGCAGCAACCACAAAACTGCCATCGTGCAAGTAATACACAGGGATACGGTGTCCCCACCACAACTGCCGGCTGATGCACCAATCTTTTATATTGCCCATCCAATGGCGGTAAATATTCTTGAATTTGGGAGGATAAAACCGTATGTTATCGTTCATTACATTTTCGAGGGCCGGAACAACAAGTTCATCCATTTTCAGGAACCATTGTGCCGATAGTTTTGGCTCAATAACTACATCGGTACGCTCCGAATATCCTACTTTGTTCACATAGTCTTCAATTAAAGCTATGTTTCCTGCTTTTTGAAGTTCGGGAATAATTTTATCGCGTACAGCAAAACGGTCCTCACCTACAAATAATATTGCCTTTTCGCTTAAAGTTCCGTCATCGTTGAAAATATCTATGGTTTCGAGGTTATGCTTCATGCCCAGGATATAATCGTTTGGGTCGTGCGCAGGTGTAACTTTCAGGCAACCTGTTCCAAACTCCATATCTACATATTCATCTTCGATTACAGGTACCGGCCGGTTTATCAGCGGGACCAGCACCCTTTTTCCAATAAAGCGCCTGAAACGTTCATCCTCTGGATGCACACAAACGGCCGTATCGCCAAGAATTGTTTCGGGACGTGTGGTTGCAATAGTTACAAATTTATCCTCGTCATCTTCAAGGCGGTATTTAATATAGTAGAGTTTCGACTGTACCTCTTTATAAATAACTTCTTCATCCGAAAGGGCTGTTTTTGCCTGAGGGTCCCAATTAACCATTCTCACTCCCCTATATATGTAACCTTTATTATAAAGATCGACAAAAACTTTTATTACCGACTCGCTTCGGGGGCCATCCATAGTAAATGCTGTTCGATCCCAATCGCAGGATGCGCCGAGTTTTTTCAATTGCTCGAGTATAATTCCTCCATGCTTATGTGTCCATTCCCATGCGTGTTCCAGAAATTCATCCCTGGTGAGCGAATATTTATCGATACCCGCCTCACGAAGCTTATTCACCACTTTGGCTTCGGTGGCAATCGAGGCGTGGTCGGTGCCAGGGACCCAACAGGCATTTTTGCCGGTCATTCGGGCCCGTCGGATCAGTATATCCTGGATGGTATTGTTGAGCATGTGCCCCATGTGAAGCACACCGGTTACATTGGGTGGTGGAATAACTATAGTATATGGTTGGCGTTCATCGGGCTCCGAATGAAAAAAATTGTTTTTCATCCAATAGTCGTACCATTTGCTCTCCACATCGGCCGGGTTATATTTGCTGGCAATTTCCATGAAATAAATTCTTTAAAGTTTTTCAATTTTAAAGGCACAAAAATAAGGGATAAAATGTGAATTGCCCGATAAAATATTATCCCAGTAACATTCCGATTATTGTTGCCGACATCAAAGAAGTAAGTGTTCCGGCAATTAAGGCAGGTACACCATATTTCGAAAGTAGTACCCTTTTGTTGGGAGCCAATGAACCAATACCACCAATCTGAATGCCGATGGATGCCACATTGGCAAAACCACACAGCAGATAAGTTGCCATTATAATTGATTTTTGTGAAGCAAATACCCCGGCAGTTTTCATATCGGCCAGACTTATATAGCCAATAAATTCGGTAAGAATAAGTTTCTCGCCAAGTAACCGGCCAACCAGGACTATATCGGCAGGGGTTATACCGATCAGCCACATTAGTGGGGCAAATGTGTAGCCCAGCAAAAATTGAAGCGATAACCCAGTGTACCGGCCATTGGTTGCATTAGCAATTAGTTCGTTTAGTGATGTCCATTGCCCTATTTTGCCCACAATAAAATTGAACATGGCAATAAAAGCAATAAAAGCAAGCAACATTCCGGCTACGTTTACGGCAAGCTTAATGCCTTCACTTGTACCGTTTGTAATTGCATCGAGAACGTTACTACCGATTTTATCGCGGCTTACTTCAATTTCCTTATTTATTTCTGCATCAGGAGGCACAATCATTTTGGAGAAAACAATGGCTGCCGGGGCGGCCATTACCGATGCCGTAAGCAAGTGCTTTGCAAATTCGAGCCGCATAACCGGATCATCGCCGCCCAACATGGCTATGTAAGCAGCCAGAACGCCACCGGCAAGGGTTGCCATACCCCCGGTCATCACCAATAATATTTCTGAATTTCCCATTTTGGGCAGGTAAGCCTTTATCATCAGGGGCGATTCGGTTTGCCCCAGGAATATATTTCCTGCAACAGATAATGCTTCGGCACCCGATATTTTCAATAATCGGGTAAAAACCCATGCCAGGGCATAGACCACTTTTTGTATAATTCCCCAATAAAATAACAGACTGGTTAAGGCCGAAAAGAATATAATGGTAGGCAGAACCTGGAAAAGAAAAATATATCCGTATGTATTCGTATCCATTAGGCCACCCAGCAAAAATTCGCTACCGGCTTTTGTAAAATCAAGGATCTTCACAAAAATATGCCCAGCAAATTCGAACCCATATCTGATAAAAGGAACATACAATACACCAACGGCCAGAAGAATCTGAAAGGCAATGCCCGTAAAAACCGTTTTCCAGGGTATATGTTTCCGGTTATGGCTCAGCGCATAACCCAACGCAAGCAATACAACCATTCCAAATATACCGTGTAAAAGTGTTAATATTGAAAACGGTTCCTCGCGGGTTTTACTTAGCAAAAGAGCCGAAGTATCGGTTTGTGTAACCGGAGTAGATGATTCAGTAACCAGTTTGGCTGAAGTTTCCTTCAGGGTTGAATCTGCAGATGTTTCCTGCCCAAAGGAGTATATTATGCCACAAAAAACCAAAACCCCGATGAACAGGATATAACGAATAGATTTTACCATAGGAAAATTATTTTTTACGGCGTTTAATTTCGTCGCGTATCTGGGAGGCCTTTTCGTAATCTTCGTTTTGTATAGCTTCCGAGAGCAGGTTCTCAAGGTCGGAAAGGCTATATTTCTCATAAACGGAATGTCCCCTGCCAACCGAATCTTCGTCACGGGGCATTTTCGACGAACGTTCTTCATTCATGTCGAGCACAATACCTGCTTTATGAAGGATTTCTTCGGTAGTATAAATGGGGCATCTAAACCTAAGGGCAAGGGCTACTGCATCGGAAGTCCTCGAATCGACACTGACTTCTTTTCCATCCATTTCAAATAAAAGTTCGGAAAAGAAAATACCCTCTTCCAGTTTATGAATGACCACTTCGATCAGGGCAATTTCAAAAGCTATGGCAATGTTTTTAATAAGGTCGTGGGTAAGCGGACGGGGAGGTTTAAGCCCTTCGAGCTGGATTGCAATGGCCTGCGCTTCAACCGGACCAATGATAATGGGCAACCGGCGGTCACCATTTTCCTCGGCCAATACAAGGGCGTAAGCACCCGTCTGTGTTTGACTAACCGATAAACCTAAAATATTTAGTTTTACTTTCTGCATAATTAGCCTCGCTGTAAATTGTCAAATAGGTATAATTCTGATAATTACATTTTGAGCCAATCACCGTTGGCGGCATAAAATTAATCGAAAAATCAGGCTATCCCAATTTTTAAACGTTTTTTTAATTGCATCAGTTAATCCTTTTATGAATTTATCTGAAATTTACTGGACTTTCCCTATTTTTTCAAGTAGGTTCAAGTTCTGGGAATAAAGATAA
>CAZMDP010000045.1:0-8925 GCA_964565015.1 uncultured Prolixibacteraceae bacterium
CGCATGACGAATTCATCATAAAGGGCTTAAAAGCAGGCAGTAATGTGCTTACCGAAAAACCCATGACCACCGATGAAATAAAATGCCAGGCCATACTCAATACAGAAAGGGAAACCGGACGAAAAGTGATCGTAGGCTTTAATTACCGGTATGCCACACAAGTTACAAAAATTAAGGAATTGCTTGCAGCCAACCGGGTTGGGCCCATTAATTCGGTCGATTTCCACTGGTACCTGAACACTTACCATGGAGCCGATTATTTCAGGCGCTGGCATGGCTACCGCAATAAAAGCGGCACCTTACTTGTCCATAAATCGACTCATCATTTTGATCTGCTCAATTGGCTGCTCGACTCCGATCCGGTAGAAGTATTTGCTTATGGGGCACTTGAACACTACGGGAAAAACAATCCGTTCAGGGGGCCCAATTGCCGTGCGTGCGGGCATAAAGAAAAATGCCAGTATTATTGGGATATTACCAAAAACAAAGGCCTCATGGAGCTATATGTGGCCAACGAAAAATACGATGGCTACATCCGTGACAATTGCCTGTGGCGCGAAAGCATCGATATTTTCGATAAAATGGCTGTCCAGATTAAATATGCCAACAACGTGCAGGTAAGCTATTCGCTTACCACCTATTCGCCCTACGAAGGCTTTACCATTGCTTTCAACGGGAAACACGGCCGCATCGACTCATGGGAAGGAATTCCCTGGCGACAGGATGAGATGATCAATCAGGCCGAAAGACACGCTCAGGAGATGAACCAGCAAGGAAATGACGAAACCGGGCGCTATGATGAAATTATGGTTTCCGATAATTTTGGGAAGTATGAACTGGTAAAAGTTCCACAGGTTCGCAGCGGACACGGCGGGGGCGATTCACGTCTTCAGGATATGATTTTCCGCACACCCAACGCCCCCGATCCATACAAACATGCAGCCGGAACCCGCGACGGGGCCATGTCGCTGCTTATCGGGGTAGCTGCAAGGAAATCAATCGACGAAAAACGGCCGGTTAAAATTTCTGAATTAACCGATATCATTCCACATCCAACGCGAGGAGTTTAGCCATTCAAATAGTGTTCATAAAGTTTACATATAAAATAACCAATATATTCAAGCCAGCCTCTATAAATGAGTTCATTTTTAATTTTTCATTTTTAAATTTTTTGAAAATATGTCATTAGAACAAACATGGAGATGGTATGGTCCTTCGGACCCGGTAACCCTTATGGACATCCGACAAGCCGGAGCTACCGGAATTGTAACAGCGCTTCACGAAATACCAAACGGCGAAGTATGGAGTTACGAGGCAATAAAAGCGAGAAAAAGGTTTATTGAATGGGACGACCGAAAATCGAAACCCAAACCACGCGGATTGACATGGTCGGTCGTTGAGAGTGTTCCCGTGCACGAGGATATCAAACAGGGCAAACCAACGAGAGACCATTACATCGAAAATTACAAGCAAAGCATCCGTAATATTGGTAAAGCAGGCATTCCGGTATTATGCTATAATTTTATGCCGGTAGTCGATTGGACCCGCACAAATCTGAACTTCAAACTTGAGGATGGTGCACTTGCGCTCGCTTTCAATATGGTCGATTTTGTGGTGTTCGATGTATTTATTCTAAGAAGGAAAGGGGCAGCAGCATCGTATAGCGATGAGTTGATAGAAAAAGCAGAACAACGTTTCGAATCGATGAACGGTGAAAAACGGTATGAGCTCGAAAGAACCATAATAGCGGGGCTTCCGGGATCAGAAGAATCGTACACCCTTGAACAGTTCCAGCAAAAACTCGATGAATATGCCCATATCGACGACAATATCTACCGTGAAAACCTTAAATATTTTATTGAAAGGGTGGCTCCTGTTGCCGAAGAGAGTGGCGTTAAACTGGCCATCCACCCCGACGATCCGCCGTTTTCGCTTTTTGGTTTGCCGAGGGTTGTGAGTACCGAAAAAGATATTGAGTATATCCTGAATATTTACGACAGCATTTACAACGGTTTTACGCTTTGTACCGGATCACTCGGCGTCAGGCCCGACAACGATCTCGAAGGTATAGTGAAACGACACGGTGCCAAGCTTAATTTTGCCCATCTGCGAAGCACACAGCGCGATGAATACCGCGGATTTCACGAAGCCGGCCATTTGCGCGGCGATGTGGATATGTATGCCGTAATGTTGGCCATCCTCAAAGAGCAGCGAAAACGGCAGAGCGTTTATCGTCCCGACCATATGATCCCCATGCGAGCCGATCACGGGCATACCATCCTCGACGATCTGAAAAAGAAAACCAATCCCGGCTATTCTGCTATCGGACTTTTACGGGGTATGGCCGAACTGCGTGGTCTCGAATTGGGGATCGAACGGAGCGGTGCAGTTTACAGCAATTAAAATAACCTAAAAGAAAAAATATTATGAGTCTGGAGTTAAAGAAGAATTTTAAGTATGCAATGTTGGTCCCAACAAGTATGGGTGTGAGGATTACTCCTGTTAACGGTCAACCCGTTCACAGCAGCAACCTGTATGAAATGTATGCGACCAGTGCCGAAACCAATGTGGCAAGCATTTCATCGTATCTGGGGTTGCCGGTCAAAGTGCTGACAACTTTTGTAAAAGACAGCCCTATAGCTCAGTTTATCAAGAGTAATCTTCGCAGTCGCAATATGGACTTCGAAGGGCCAGAGGTTCCGCAGGGAGGTCCCTGGGGTTACCGTCATCAATTCAATATTGCCGATAGTGGTTTCGGAACCCGCGGGCCACGTGTGCATAACGACCGCGCCGGAGAGGTTGGCCGTACCCTGAATGTGAATGACTTCGACCTGGAACGGATTTTCGGACAGGAAGGCGTCCAGATTATGCACCTTTCGGGGCTGATTGCGGCACTATCGCCCGAAACCAGCGAATTTTGCCTGCAACTGGCGCGTTTTGCGAAAAAATATGGCACCCGTATTTCGTTCGACCTGAATTACCGGGCAACTTTCTGGAAAGGCCGGGAAAAGGAACTTCATGAAATTTTCACCGAAATTGCTTTGGTTTCCGATATCCTGATCGGTAATGAGGAAGATTTTCAGCTTTGTTTAGGTATCGAAGGACCCGAAGCAGGAGGAAAAAGCATCGATTCCGAAATTGAAGGTTTCAAGGAAATGATTGCACGGGTAAAAAGAAGTTTTCCCAACGCCTCGGTATTTGCCACCACCCTGCGTCAAGTGATCAGCGCCAACGAACACCTGTGGGGCGCCATTATGCTCGAAGGCGAAAACTGGCATGTGGTTGACCTGCGAAGGATTCAGGTACTCGATCGTATTGGCGGCGGCGATGGTTTTGTGGGCGGTATGCTATATGCCATTCTCAAAGGATGGGAACCCGAAAAATGGCCACAGTTCGGATGGGCTACCGGCGCACTGGCCACCACTTTCCTCACCGACTACGCACAGCCTGCCGACGAGGATATGGTGTGGAGCGTTTGGAAAGGGAATGCAAGAGTTAAACGTTAAAAAGGAAAGACAGAGGCATAGGCAGAGGCTAAGATTGAGAAAAGCTCCGTTAGTATCTACAGATTGGTAGAAAAGGCAATACTCACCTTCCTCGCACCCTTTATAAAAGCGATTACGTTGAATTCGATTTTAAAAATTAAAATATAATCATAAATGGAAAAGGTTTTTAATGATTTCAGAGACATGTCAGTATGGCAAAAAGCCTTTGCCCTGCTTAAAGCTGTTTACACAATTGTTAAAAAATTTCCTATCGAAGAAAGATATGCATTAACAGATGACCTGAAAAGATCGGCCAATTCAGTTTGTCACAATATTGCTGAAGGTTACGGAAGATTTGAAAGAAGGGATAAATTACGGTTTTATAAAATTGCCCGTGGCAGTTCATACGAAGCAATCAGTCAGCTACTTGTTGCCGAATCACAACATTACATTTCAACCGAAAATTGTGAAGATATGATAAGAGAATACAAAATTGTAATTGACGAGCTTAATGCATTGATTCTAAAACTTGAAAGATAAATAATCAAAGGGGAATATATCTATATGGTTTTTTAAACCTATGCCTTTGCCTCCGCCTTTGCCTTTTTGTTAACAAATAAAATAAAGGAATGATTTACTACGAAACCGGTTCCACAAAGCACAACCTGAGTGCAGGGGACTTAAAAAACGGATTGTTTGAGGCGCTGAAAAAAATCGGCGAGAAAAAGAAAGTGCTGGCTGTACCGCCCGACTATACACGGTTTCCGAGCCGCGCAGGCGAACTTACAGAGTTTGCCTGGCAATATTACGGCCATAAACTAACCGATATCCTGCCGGCACTTGGTACGCATAGTCCGATGACCGACGAGCAGATTTCCCACATGTTCGGTAAAACGCCCCGCCGCTTGTTCCGCGAGCACGACTGGCGAAACGATGTGGTTACCCTTGGCACCGTACCGGGCGAATTTGTAAAGCAGGTTTCGGACGGAGCGGTCGATTATCCATGGCCTGCACAGGTAAATAAGCTCCTGGTTGAAGGTGGATTCGACCTTATCCTGTCGCTGGGGCAGGTGGTTCCACACGAGGTGGTGGGTATGGCCAATTACAACAAAAACATTTTTGTAGGTACTGGAGGTGCCGAAGGGATCAACAAAAGCCATTTTATAGGTGCGGCTTACGGAATGGAAAAAATGATGGGACGTGCCGACACTCCGGTGAGAAAGGTGTTTAATTATGCCTCCGAAAAGTTTGCTGCGCATTTACCTATTGTTTATGTTCAGACAGTAGTGGGCGTTAACCGCGATGGAAAACTGCAAACCTATGGTTTGTTTATAGGCGATGATTTTGAAGTTTTCGACAAGGCAGCTAAACTATCGCTTCAGGTAAACTTCGAAATGGTTGAGGAACCACTTAAAAAAGTTGTAGTTTGGCTCGATCCAACGGAGTTTAAAAGTACCTGGCTGGGCAACAAATCGATTTACCGTACCCGAATGGCGATTGCCGATGGCGGTGAGCTGATTGTACTGGCCCCTGCATTGAAAGAATTTGGAGAAGACAAGGAAATCGACCGGCTGATCCGAAAATATGGCTATTTTGGGACGCCGGCCACCTTGAAAGCTACCGAAGAAAACGAAGAGTTGAGAAACAACCTTGGCGCTGCTGCCCACCTTATTCATGGATCGTCGGAAGGAAGGTTTTCGGTGACCTATTGTCCCGGAAAAAAACCAGGAAACCTTACCCGCGAAGAGATTGAAAGTGTTGGCTTTAAGTGGGCCGATTACGACAAAATGGTAGCCAGTTACAATCCCGAATTTCTGAAAGATGGTTATAATAAACTTCCCAACGGAGAGGAGATTTTCTACATTTCGAATCCGGCTTTAGGGTTGTGGGCTTATCGCGAACGGTTTGAATACTAACAGTCGATAGCGGCAGAAAGTAGTTTACATTGCAATCTGATTTTAAATTTTGCTTTAGTAATCAGGCGCATAGCGCCGGTATTATGGTAGCAGAAGTTGAACGTAGAAGTTGAAAGTTCCGTAGGAACGTAATGTTCATAGATTCAGAAACTATCTGATTAACATATATCCTTGTTGAAAAGTAAATGTTTAGGTTGTTGTGAATAAATTTTGGTTTGAATAATTTGTATCAATAATTTCTGTTATTCATTAATTATGAATGAAATAAGATGGGGTATCATTGGGGTTGGTAATGTTACCGAACTGAAAAGCGGCCCGGCATTCAACAAAGTGCCCGGCTCGGAATTGGTAGCCGTTATGCGCCGCACCGCTTCAAAAGTCGAAGATTATGCACGCCGGCACAACGTTCCCCGTTGGTACACCGATGCAGACAACCTGATAAACGATCCGGAAGTAAATGCAGTTTATGTGGCTACCCCACCCTACAAACATGCCGAATTTGCCATCAGGGCCATGAAAGCCGGAAAACCGGTATATGTGGAAAAACCAATGGCCATGAATTACCGCGAATGTAAAGAGATGCTCAAAGTTTCGGAAGAAACCGGAATACCCTTGTTCGTGGCTTATTACAGACGAACTTTACCGGCATTTTTAAAAGTAAAGGAACTGATTGAAACCGGGCAGATCGGAAAACCACTGGCCGTAAATGTCAAACTTCACCGCGAAGCCAAAGAGAAAAACCAGAAACCCGAAGAAATGAGCTGGCATGTTTACCCCGAATTTGGAGGTGCAGGGCATTTCTTTGACCTTGCTTCCCATCAGTTCGATTATCTCGATTTTCTGTTTGGCCCAATTACCGAAGTTAAAGGTATTGCAGTAAACCAGGCCGGCCTCTACCCTGCCGAAGATACCGTAATGGGCACATTTAGTTTCGAAAGTGGAGTTGTCGGTACCGGTAGTTGGTGTTTTGTAGCCCATAAATCGGCCTTTACCGATATTATCGAAATTATTGGCGATGGCGGAATCATTACTTTTTCAACCTTTCTTCACAGTGATGTGGTTATGCAAAACAACGAAGGCACTCATAAATTCAGGTTTCAGAACCCCGAAAATATACAGCATAACCTGATTCAGCAGGTTGTCGGGGCAATAAACGGAAAGGGCGAATGTGTAAGTACAGGTGAAACCGCAGCCCGCACCAGTGCAGTACTCGATCAGATGGTCAGAAATTACTACTCAGGTACACGAAACCACGAAAATAGAATTAAAGGTTCGTGTCGCTCAAACCTTTAATCAATTGTTTTTTTAAACGATAACAGGATTCAATGAAAGTAATAATCGACGATAAAATTCCATATATAAAAGGCGCTCTCGAACCTTTTGCGGAAGTGGTTTATCTGCCCGGAAGCAAAACCACACCCGAAGATATAAAAGATGCCGATGCTTTGATAACGCGTACCCGCACCATCTGTAATGAAAAATTACTGGCTGGCTCGGCTGTGAAATTCATTGCAACGGCCACCATTGGTTACGACCATATCGATACAGTTTACTGCAGGAGAGCCGGAATTGAATGGACCAACGCTCCGGGATGTAATGCCAAAAGTGTGGAACAATACATCGCCTCTGCCCTATTTGTATGGGCGCTCGAGCGTCGCCTGAAACTTCGTGAAAAAACCATAGGAATAATTGGCGTCGGCAACGTAGGTTCGAAAGTAGCCCGCTTTTGCGAAATAATCGGCATGAAAGTACTCCTGAACGACCCTCCGCGTGAAAGAACAGAAGGGCATGAAAAATTTGTTTCCCTCGAAAACATAATGAGCGAGGCCGATATCATAACCTTTCATGTTCCTTTGAATATGGATGGCGAAGATGCTACCTATCATATGGCAAACGATGCCTTTTTCAGCCGATTGGTTCGCAAACCTTTGGTAATCAACTCGTGCAGAGGTGAAGTTTTTGATACAAATGCAGTTAAAACAGCCCTCAGAAAAGGTTGGATATCTGATTTTATTGCCGATTGCTGGGAGAACGAGCCCGACATTGACAGGGAAATACTCGATATGGCCTATCTGGCAACGCCGCATATTGCAGGTTATTCGAAGGACGGGAAGGCAAACGGAACAGCCATGAGTATTCAGGCAATCAGCAGGTTTTTTGGTCTTGGTATCGACACCTGGCAACCTACGGAGGTTGAACTTCCCGATAACACGACAATAGAGATTGATGGAACGCGCCGCGATGAAGAATCGGTTATTGCAGAGGCAGTTCTGAGCACTTACGATATTGAAGCCGACGATGAAGCACTAAGGGCTAATCCGGAAAATTTTGAAAAACTTAGGGGCGATTATCCGGTCCGCCGCGAATTTCCGGTTTACGCAGTAAGAACTACGAATGTCGCCCCAACAGTTATCGAAAAAATAAAAGCAATCGGGTTTAAGGTTGAGGCGTGAACTTAGCAATAAATTTTTTCGATTATATAAAATTGAAATACAGACATTTATAATAATTATTAAAAGTAAGATAAGAATGAAAAAATTAGCAGACATTGGATTGATCGGGTTGGCCGTTATGGGCGAAAACCTGGTGCTGAACATGGAAAGCAAGGGCTACACCGTAGCTGTTTACAACCGTACCGTTTCGAAAGTGGATGATTTTATGAACGGCCGCGGGGCAGGAAAAAATTTTATAGGTGCCAGATCTATCGAAGAGTTGGTGGCTTCGCTCGAAAGGCCACGCAAAGTAATGATGCTGGTAAAAGCCGGAAAACCGGTCGATGATTTCATCGAATTGCTGATACCGCACCTGGAGCCGGGCGATATCATTATCGACGGTGGAAATTCCCATTTCCCCGACTCCATACGCCGCACGAAGTATGTTGAAAGCAAGGGATTATTGTTTATCGGTACCGGTGTTTCAGGTGGCGAAGAAGGCGCATTGCTGGGGCCGTCGATTATGCCAGGTGGCTCACCTGCTGCATGGCCTTATGTGAAAGATATATTCCAATCGATAGCAGCAAAAGTTGAAAATGGTGATCCTTGTTGCGACTGGGTGGGCGAAGACGGTGCCGGACATTTTGTAAAAATGGTACACAACGGTATAGAGTACGGTGATATGCAGATCATTAACGAAGCATATCATTTAATGAAAGATCTGCTGGGAATGGATGCTTTCGAACAGCACGAAGTGTTCAAAAAATGGAACGAAGAAGAGCTCGACTCCTATCTTATCGAAATTACGCGCGATATATTGGCTTATAAAGATGAGGACGGTTCACCACTGGTTGAAAAAATCCTCGATACTGCAGGTCAGAAAGGTACCGGAAAATGGACTGGTGTTGCTGCCCTCGACCTGGGCATTCCTTTGACCCTGATCGGTGAATCTGTATTTGCACGTTGCCTTTCGGCACAAAAGGATTTGAGGGTTGAGGCTTCGAAAGTTCTCAGCGGCCCGAAAGTGAATTTTACAGGCAACAGACAGCAATTTATCGAAGACACAAAAGCTATTACCTTCTTCGGTTCCGC
>CAZMDP010000046.1:0-1601 GCA_964565015.1 uncultured Prolixibacteraceae bacterium
GTCGGCAAATCCAACATACGACCCATCAGCATCGCTGAACAGACGTGGGTGCATACAACTGTGATATACGGCAGTATAAAATTTAACTTTATCTTCGAGTGTTCCCCCTTCTACACGGATACGACCCAAAAGATTTTCCCATGTTTTTTCAAGTTCCGCCTTCACAAGGTTAAAATCCCAATGCGGAATTTCTGCATCAAGGTTTTCGCGTGCTTTTTCGATGCTGGTAAACGAAGTTCCGATTTTTATATGGGTTATGTGGTTATCAGGCAGGATAAGTTTTACAACTGCACCTATTTTTGGTTCGTTTTTCCGTTCGGTTTCATTTTCGAAATAAAGGTAATCTGAAAAAGTTCCGAAACTTTCAAAATCACAATCAAACCTCATCACCATATAGCCACTGAAGCCGGCCGATTTTCCGTGTCCGTTGTAAATCCGGTGAACAGGGTTGGCAGCAATAATTTCCCTGCGGTCGGGCAAAATCTTAATGTAGCCTTCACTTTCGTCGCTGTTTACATCTACAACGATCGATGCATTTTCAGGCTCAAGCCATGAGAGGCGAAAAAAGCCGCTTCGTTTGGTTGCCGTATTTTCTGCAATAACTCCATAACTGGGGATATGGACCGAAGAATAGGCAGGGGTCATGGTTTCAATGTCCATATAAAAATCGGTCTGGCGCAATAAGATATGGTGGTTAAAATCGCGGGCAACCGGCATAAAGGTGAAACTACCATAATCCTGAACACACGATCCGCTGGTCCAATGGGTTGCCCTGAAGCCTTGCAGGTTGGTATTTTCCATATAAAAAGGGGCAATACATTTATTTTCGCCCGAACGCGTTTGTGGTGTCCATTGGGTCATACCAAACGGCGCAGTAACAGCCGGAATGGTTTGCCCCCGGTCAACCTGATGCCCCGGCTTTTGTGTTGCCCCAGGAACATCGGCCTCGGTTGTTACAATTAATGGTTTTACATACGTAATCAGTTTCTGGTTCCCTTTATTGGAACAGGCCGAAAACAAAACCGCAATAAAAATAAAAATGGTAATTCTTAACTTCATGGATTCTTCAGTTTAGTCCAGATTAGGCAAAGATAATCGATTTAGCTTTGCCAGGACTATGTTTTTTTGAAGATACCTGTCAGAATCTGTTATATTTGCCCCGTTTTTTTTTAGCAATTTACATTTAAAAGAAAACGGAGAAATAATTCCAAATAAATAAAAGATATGAAGAAAGCTTACATTTTTCCCGGACAAGGGGCACAATACCCGGGCATGGGTAAAGAGTTATACGAGAAATCGACATTAGTCCGTAATTTGTTCGAGAAAGCCAATGAAATTCTTGGCTTTCGCATAACCGACCTCATGTTCGAAGGTACTGTTGACGACCTGAAGCAGACAAAGGTTACCCAGCCTGCCATTTTTCTGCATTCTGTGTTATTGGCAAAAACCATTGGCGATTTTAATCCTGATATGGTTGCAGGGCATTCGCTCGGCGAGTTTTCGGCCTTGGTTGCCAACGGCGCCCTAACATTCGAAGACGGTTTGCAGTTGGTTTACAAAAGGGCGCTGGCCATGCAGAAGGCTTGTGAGGCAGAACCTTC
>CAZMDP010000046.1:1701-8906 GCA_964565015.1 uncultured Prolixibacteraceae bacterium
TATCAGAATGTGAATGCGCTTCCTGTAACCGATCCGGAAACAATCAGGAAAAATCTGATAGCACAACTGACCGCTCCGGTACGATGGACACAATCGGTTGAAAATATGTATGCCGATGGAGCATCCCTGTTCATCGAACTTGGGCCGGGCAAAGTTTTGCAGGGGCTGGTGAAAAAAATTGTCAAAGATGCCGAAGTAGCCGGAATGGATACTTTTGTCGGATAACAAAACAATAGACCTATAAAATAAAAAGGGTGGATTAATTCGTCCACCCTTTTTCATAGAGATATTACCAAATTTAATTCTGATTGTTCTGCAACATTCTGTAAATGGTCGATTTGCCAATATTTAGTTTATTGGCTACCATCTTTACATTATGGTTGTATTTGTTCAGAAAATGATTGATTATTTCTTCGGTATATTCATCGAGCGTTTTTTCTGAAGCCAATAAATGGTTTACATTTTCTGTGGCTATCAGGTTGAGGTGTTCCGGCTCAATGGTATTATCGGTACTCATTACACAGGCAAGCTCAATAATTGCTTTTAGTTCGCGTATATTTCCGGGGAATGGATAGGAAAGTAATGCTCCCCTTGTTGCTGGCGACATGTTTTTGACCGGAATCCCGTTTTCTTTACAGAATTCATCGATAAAATATTTGGCAAGCAAAATTACATCATGTCCGCGCGAACGCAAAGGAGGTAAGTTTATGGGCAAACCCAGGAGCCGGTAGTATAAATCCTGCCTGAACCTTCCTTCGGCCACCAGCGACTGAAGGTCTTTGTGGGTTGCCGTAAGTATCCTCACATCGAGGGGAATAACTTGCGTGCCACCAAGCCTGGTTAGTTCACGCTCCTGTATTACCCTGAGCAACTTAGTCTGAATATGAATATCAAGGTCGGCAATTTCGTCTAGGAAAAGGGTTCCACCGTTGGCTTGTTCAAATTTGCCGATTTTCCTGAAATCGGCGCCAGTGAATGCACCCTTCTCGTGTCCAAAAAGCTCGCTCTCGATCAGGCCTTCGGGTATGGCCGAAATATTTACGGCTACAAATGGCATCGTCTTACGTTTGGAGTTGTAATGAATGCCCTTGGCTACCAATTCTTTTCCAGTTCCGGTCTCTCCGGTAATCGAAACAGAAATATTGGTATTTACCGCTTTTTCCATCAATTCAAAAATACCCTCAATTTCACGGCTGTTCCCTTTTATGAGTTTCCGAAAATCGTATTTCTCGCGAACAGCTTCCTTGAGGTTCTCATTTTCCATTCGCAACTGGTCTGATTGATAGATGTTGTTTATGGTATGACTGAGCTTTTCCCTGGTGTCGGGCCCTTTGGTGAGATAATCGTAAGCACCGCTTTTTAACAGACCAACTGCCGTGTTGATATCATTTTGTCCCGAAATGATAATTACGTGCACCGAAGGCATACGTTTCTTGATCTCTTTAAGGATCAAATCACCATTCATGTCGGGAAGGGTGTAATCAAGTGTGATCACATCCGGAGACTTGTCAAGGTTATCCAGGCAATCGCGTCCGTTATTAAAGACGAATACTTCGAACTGATCGTTCTCCAACTGTCTTTTCAAGACTTTGGCATACAAATCGTTGTCCTCAACGATAAAAATCCTGTAGGATGGTTTCCCATTCGGGGCTTTCATACTTCTGTATATTTAATATTAGCGTCTGCATCAAATGTACAATATCGGGATTTTATCACCAAATTTTTTCAAAATGAAATTTTAAAAATTTATTTTTAACCAAAAATAGAAATTAATTCCCAAAATGGGATATTTTTTCAAGTAAAAAATAAAATATTTTTAAAATTCCCTCATTTATTGTATTTAGAAAGGCGTTTACATAAAAAATCTTAGTAATAAAATATCTATAATATAGAAAAAAAGCCCATTTATGGATTAAAAAAGAATAATTATAAAATAGGTTAAATAAAATACTTTAAAGTGTTTTATTTTCAACGTCATTTTTTTAACAAAACCAAAGGTAATTTTCAATCATACATACCATCTGGGTTTGAAAAATACCAGATTGGGAATTTCTTTAAATCAAATAATTAAAACCTATATCCGGCTTTTTGCAGATCGTTCAGATTTTGTATCGGATTTGCCGGTTTTAGTTCCTTCGATAGGTGTTTGTATATTTTCACCCTGATTTCTTTGGCTATTTTGGTATCCATGCGGTCGAACGAATGCCCTCCCGGGATATCCTGAAATATTTCATAATCAAACTTTTTCCCTTCGGCTTTTAATGCCCTGATAAGGTGTTCTACTTCAACTACATGAACATCATCATCGTTTGTGTTGGTATGAATCAGTAAAGGAGTATTCCTGAATTTATGGACATTCCAAACCGGCGACCTGCGTCGGTACTCGGCAATGTTGTCGTTGGCCGATTGACCGATGTGATAATCGGCCTCGAAGTAATTGCGGTAACTCTGAGTTTGGTAACCCATCCGGGCAATTAGGTCGCTTACCGGGACCCCGGCAAAGGCAACCTGGTAATCGTTGGGATGGTCGAAAATATTCATAAGGGCAATCATTCCGCCGTGGCTCCAACCAATAATGCCCACCCGTTTACTGTCGAGGAAGGTGTAATTTTCGAGCATATAATTGCGGGTATAATAAACATCCTCATTTTCGAGGCCACCATAATCGATTTTCTCGTAGTGCGCCCTTCCATATCCGGTACTTCCCCTGTATTCGGGGGCTGCCACCACATAGCCCTGGCTAACCAGTTCCCTGATAATATGTGTGTAATACGTTGTGAAATCGGCATGAACCCCGCCATGGGGCAACAATATAAGTGGGTACTTTTTTGAGGTATCCAGGTTTAAGGGAAAAAACGCATAAGTCCAGAATTTAACCGGGCTGCCCGCACTCATCGAAGTTGGGTTTTTTTCTTTCCAGGGTGGCGGTCCATAAATATAAAGTTTATCCATTATGGCAATGTCGCCGATATTCTGTTTCCACAATACATCGTCAACCAGCTTTTCGAGCCTGTCGAGCCGGTGGTTCAGGTTTCTTTCCTGACTCCTCATTTGTTCGGATATCTGCGACGGTTCGCCTGTTTGCCCCGAAATCTGTAAGATTGAAATGGTAATGAGGGAAATAACTGTTATTAACCGGTAAAGCATGATTATTCGTTTTTATTGGGAAAGATATGAATTTTGTTTTTCAGTTCATCATCGATTTATAATTTGCCTTAACATTTCTATCAGAAAGCTATCGATACCTTGAAGTTTATTTTTCGTGAAGTCAGATAATTTGGAACGGCAAACATATCGCCCCAGTTGCTGGTAACCCAGAAATAGGAAACGGTATTGTTGATGTTGAGCAGGTTAAAAATCTCGAGACTTAACGACAAGTCCTTAATGTGGCTTAGGTATATGTTGTGATGAGGGGTACTTTCACTGAGCAGCACTTTTGAAATTCCCATATCGACACGACGGTAGGGAGGCATCCTGAAAGTATCCTGCCAACGTTCCGATTTTGGAGGTCCGGTTGGCAACCTTGAGCCGTAAAAAGCCGACATGTGCATTTTCCACGTTGGATTTCCCGGCAGGTAATCCTGAAAAAAGAGACTGAAATTGAACCGTTGGTCGGTTGGCCGTGGAATATAACCATAGTTGTCGCCAATAATATCCTCCTGGGTTTTCATAACCGAAAGACTTGCCCATGATTGCACGCCGCTCACAAATTCGCCGTTTACCTTCATGTCGAGGCCGGTTGCATAACCTTTCGACTCCTGATCGGAAATGTACCTGATGCGCACATTGTCGATCTGATAAGGAACCAGGCGGGTCATGTGCTTGTAATAAGCTTCTGATGTGAATCTGAACTGACGGTCCCAAGCCGTGAAAATGTAGTCGGTTCCGAAAAGTACCTGTACCGATTTTTGCGACCGGTTATTATAGTTGATGTCGCCCCGGCGGTTTATCAGTTCCTTGAAGAATGCCGGCTGGTGGTACATCCCGGCTGCCAGTCTGAAAGAAATGTTTTCCTGCCAGTCGGGGAAGTAATTTATGGAAGCCCGTGGACTGATAACCAGTTCGTTGTTAAAGTCCCAGTAATGCATTCTTACACCGCCTGTAATATATAAATCGCCCTCTTTAACAGGTACCTGCCAGGTGTCCTGAATAAAGCCGGTAGCCCGGTTGGTATTCATCTGCGATTTGCTGTTCATGGTGTACCACAGAAGTACCTGAGTATCGGAATAGGGTAGGGAATAACCTGTTGAATCGCGGTAAATCCATTCGTTGATTTTATTGTCGATCCATTCGTTCTGGACCTGAACTCCCCAATTTATCAAATGGCGGTCGGAATTATAGGCGCCACGGTGAGAAAAACTTATAACCCTTGCTTCCAGATAATTCCGGGCATGATTTAAAAATGTTCCAACCCCTAAGTTTAAAATGCTGTCGCCAAACTCTTCCGACGACATGTTCCGTTCGAGCTGGTTCAGATAGTATTGCCCCATAATGTCGTAGGTTTCGGCTTCGCTTGCCGTATAGGCCGATAGAATAAATTTCAGGTTCAGGTTGTTGCCCGGATGATAATTGGCACTTAGGGCGCCAAGGCGGGTAAGGAACTTATCTATTTCGTTGCCCTGAAAATATATGGTGGTATTGAGGGGGATATCCCATGTTCCAAAACTGGTTTCGCGTGTCTGAGGAATAAATTGGTACTGGTTCAACGCAAGGTTTCCTAAAAACGACAGATCGAATTTGCCGGATGCCTGCCAGGTGATATGTGTCTGCAGATCAACAAAGTTTGGGTTATATTCGCCTTTTTCGTCGAGTGTTCCCAACAGATAGCGGTTGGTTTTATAACGGATTCCGGTGATATGCGAGAGTTTTCCTTTAAAGGCCAGGTCTTCGACATGGGCATTAGCACCGAGAAGGCTTGCCGATGCCGACCCTCTGAATTCGGTTGGGCGTCGGTATTTTATATCGAGGACACTCGACATTTTATCGCCGTATTTTGCACTGAATCCACCGGCAGAAAACTCAACCGACGATACCATATCGCTGTTGATAAAACTCATGCCCTCTTGCTGTCCGGCCCTGATCAGGAAAGGGCGGTAAATCTCGATGTCGTTTACATAAACGAGGTTTTCATCGAAGTTGCCCCCTCTTACCGAATATTGTGAACTTAACTCGTTGTTCGACGAAACCCCGGGCAAGGTTTTTATAAGGGCTTCGATTGCACCGCTTCCCGAAGTTGGTAAACTGTTGGCCAGCTTAGGGTCTATCCTTACGAGGCCTCCTCCGTTGCGGCGTTGTTCGGTAACCTGAACTTCGCCGATTTCGAGGTTCGAAGCTTCGAGCGTAATATTCAGTGATATCCGTTCTTCGTTGCCGGCATTAACCGTTTTTTCGACAGTTGTATAACCAATTGATGAATATACAATGGTAATGTCGCGCCGGGCGGGAATCCTCAGAAGATATTCACCTCTCCGGTTGGTAGTGGTACCTATGGGAAAGTTGCGCAAAGCCACATTTACCATTTCGAGCGGCTGGCCATCTTTCCCGGTAACGCGGCCGGTAAGCGTGGCGTTATTGCTCTGGCCTTGTGCCATGGAACTGATTGTCAGTAATATTATGAGAAATGATAAAAATTTATGGTGCATCATTCTGCAAAACTAAGAAAAGGCTTGCTTAATAAACCACGATGTGTATTGATTATTGCCTATCGGTTAATAATGTATGGTTAAAAATATGATTACTTATTTATTTGCTCTTTGCCAGTGTAATATGAAAACATGCCTCCTTCATTTCGGTTATTACCACCAAATGTCCTTCTTTCCGCAACTCCCCTATGGTTTCGGATAGCAGTTTGATGGCCGGTCCGTCGGCAACCAGGTGCGATCCGCCCCAGAATGTATCCTTGTAAATTTTTTTCCAGCCAATATCGAACGTGGTTCCATAGAGGTGCGACGATTCGGTGGTGGCATTTATGTTCGAGCGGCTCAATCTTTTCTGACTTTCGTGGGTACGAAGGACTGAACTTACCCTGAACCTGTACTTTCCCATTTTCTTTTCGTCCAGTTTCTGGTGGAAACGTTTGCCTATCAGGTTCAGCAGATCGATGGTTTCGGGGGTTAAATACGGATGGGAGTGGCTGAGGTGGTCAACTTTGAAATATCGCGTATTTTCGAGTTTCATCAATTTATTGTCTGCCATCAGTTTTTCAGCAATTTTATCCACTTCCTTATCTTTTTCGATGGGTGAAATGCCGTTTGCTTTTGCATGTTTCAGGTGAACGGCATTCAGGTCGCGGTAGCGGTCAACCCGCACAATTCCAACATCCTGCGGTTTTTGGCTACCAATCCATTTTTTGACCAACGGAATTGTGGCAAGCAAAAACATCAAGAATGCCGATATGAATAATATCAGCTTAACGCTTTTTTTAAGCCTCCTTTTTTTCCTTCTTTTTGTTACAGCGCTCATAATGAATAGTATATGAAACAAGCTTGAAAGTTGGATACCTGAGGCCAAAATAGAAATAAAATGGTATGCTGATTTGAAAGAATTGTTTTTCATTGAAAATTTCCCCGATTTATTAAGTTTGTCAGGTATAACTTTACTGAAAATGGCAACATCGAAATCATATAAGCCGCTTAATTCGGTTTTAATCAAACCGGCCGGCCCCGATTGTAACCTCGATTGTACCTATTGTTTTTATCTCAGGAAGGCCGAATTGTTTCATGAAACACCTATTCACCGGATGAGCCCCGAAGTTCAGGAAGAACTTATCAGACAGGTTATGCAGCAAAGCGGCCAATCGGTAAGTTTTGCCTGGCAGGGCGGTGAACCTACCCTGATGGGCCTTCCGTTTTACGAAAAGGCCATTGAACTTGAAAAGAAGTATGGACGGGGACAAACCGTGGGTAATGGTCTGCAAACCAACGGAATACTTATTAATAAGGATTGGGCAAGGTTTCTCAGAAAATATGACTGGCTTGTAGGCTTGTCGCTCGATGGGCCGGAACATATCCACAACCGGTACCGTTTTGATAAAAGTGGTAAGGGAACCCACCAAAGGGTAGAAGATAATGCGCGATTGTTGCTCGATAACGATGTGGCCACCAACGCCCTTTGTTGCCTTACCGATTATTCGGTCAGGTTTCCCGATGAGCTGTACCACTATTTTAAGGAATTGGGACTTACCTGGATGCAATTTATCCCGATAG
>CAZMDP010000047.1:0-5167 GCA_964565015.1 uncultured Prolixibacteraceae bacterium
GAGCAGAGGGTCGGGCTCGACCTCGACCTGATGGTGAGCGGCGTATACCCCCTCGATGCAGCGTCAACGGCGATGCCCAATCCGGTCGCCCCGCCTCCGATAATAAGTATGTCCCAGGTTTTTACTTTCTTTTTTATGCGTTTCAGTGCCGTTTCCCTTTTCATAAGTTTTTAAGTTTAGTGTTCGGCGTACCAGTTTTTACTTCGTTCAACTGCTTTTTTCCAATTACCGATCCGTTTATTTATTTCTTCTTCCGAAACTTTAGGTTCAAAGCATTTCTCAACCTGCCATTGCTTTTGCAGTTCATGGGTATTCACCCAAAAGCCACATGCGAGGCCTGCCAGGTAAGCAGCTCCCAGCGCAGTTGTTTCCGTTACTTTCGGACGGACAACCCTTTTCAGGATGGTATCCGATTGAATCTGCATGAGCAGATTGTTCACCGAAGCGCCACCATCAACGCGCAATTCGGTCATGGTTATTCCGGCGTCTTCTTCCATTGTGTGGATAACTTCCATTGAACGAAAAGCAATTCCTTCGAGTACCGCCCGGGCAATATGCGATTTGTTTGTTCCACGGCTCAGGCCAATAATAGCCCCGGTGGCATACTGGTCCCAATGGGGTGCGCCAAGGCCAACAAATCCCTGCACAAAATATACACCTCCGTTGTTTTCAACTTGGGCGGCCAATTCTTCGATTTCAGACGATTTAGTTATCAGTCCTAATTGATCGCGGAGCCATTGAACCACTGCACCACCCATAAAAATACTGCCTTCGATGGCATAGGTAACCTCCTTGCCAATCTGCCAGGCAATGGTGCTGAGGAGTTTATTTTTCGATACGATGGGCTTACTGCCTGTATTCATTACCACAAAACAGCCTGTTCCATAAGTGTTTTTTACCATTCCTTCTGAAAGGCACATCTGCCCGAAAAGGGCAGCCTGCTGATCGCCGGCAATGCCTCCAATCGGAATACTCTCACCGAAATATTCTATCGAAGTATATCCGTACACCTCACTCGATGGACGGACTTCAGGCAGGATAGATTCAGGAATATTAAGCAAATTAAGCAGTTCCTTATCCCATGTAAGGGTATGGATATTAAAGAGCATGGTACGGCTGGCATTTGTAACATCGGTAATATGGAGTTTTCCGTTGGTTAAATTCCAAACCAGCCAGCTATCTATTGTTCCGAAAGCAAGTTTACCCTCATCCGCAAGTTTTTGGGCACCTGCAACATTATCGAGCAACCACCTGATTTTTGTGGCCGAAAAATAGGCATCGGCAACCAGTCCGGTTTTAGCGGTAATAGCAGGTTCGTGTCCGGCATTCTGCAGTTCCTTGCAAAGATCCGACGTCCTTCGGTCCTGCCAAACTATGGCATTGGCAACCAGGTTACCGGTTTCGCGGTTCCATAAGACTGTGGTTTCGCGCTGATTGGTTATTCCGATTGCCGCTACTTGACCCGCATTAATACTTGCCTGCTGAAGCGCCTTTAGGGCTACCTGTAGCTGCGTTTTCCAGATTATCAGGGGGTCATGTTCGACCCACCCCGGACGAGGATAAATCTGCTCAAATTCCTGGTTTGCCATCGATATAATTTCTCCGGCATGGTTGAACAATATTGCACGGTTACTGGTGGTTCCCGAATCGAGCGCGAGGATATATTTCTCCATGTCGAGCAGTTTTTCAGTTTGTTTTAATGGTTTCTGAAATATAAATTCAGCTTTACAATATACAAATATTTTTAAGCATTTTGCTACGTGTTTTTAAAAAGAAAAACTTTCCCCAATATTCCAGTCATTGTCAAAGAATCCGGAAACTTTAATTCCATTCAGACCATCCTTTAAAATATTATTGTCGAATATCTGCAAATCGGGGTAGCCGTTAACACCCGAAAAATAGTCATTGGCAACAGTAGCTTTCATCCCTTTAGCACCGGTTCCGGCAACCACGCCAACACTTGCCACCTGAGAGTCGGAGCGGGGGTAGATGAAATATACGCCAATGTCCCCGCCATTAAATACATTTTCTCCGAAAACAACCTGATCCCTTTTCACCTTTACCGGACAATGATTGAGCAGCAGAGGCCATGCGCGGTTGTTCTCGGAATTGCCATATATCACCACATTTCGGTCAGGGAAATCGGCAGGCCTGAAATCGCGGTCGGATATCACTTCGAATGAGCCGTTTGCTTTATACTGAAAGGCCTCGGCATCGAAACGCGCTTTGTTGCGGTACCATTCATTCTCTTCGCGTGTACCTCCGGTTGCATACACCAGAACTACGTTGTTGTCAAAGGCTGTTTTAAAACCCCCGCTTCTTTGTGGATGTTTTTCTTTTGGATTCCTTTCGGAAACCATCCATTCTCCATTATACTGTTTTAAATAAATATCCCGAACTTTTGTAACTTTTAATTCCTGGCCATCAATGATCAGCACTGCATTATCATCAAATCCTGCCATTGCAAGGTCGATTTTAAAGGCTGCAACATTTTCGGTTGTTCCCTGAATGGTATCGTTTTTTTTGTCGAATATTGCCCTGGAAAACATAAACGGTTTTTCTTGCTGTTCAATGGTTAGCCAGTAGTTCGATGCAGATATGCCCGGAGAAGCAGTATGAAATTCAATGTGGTTTACATCTTTGGAATCAGGAATCGATTGCCATTTAAAATAACTGAATATCGGGTGCCAGTCGACGCTGTGGTCGCCATACCAGTGTGAGCCACCCGGGTATTCATAATAGACAAAATTGGGGTGAAACTCTCCAAGGGTTTGCCGCATACGGCGTGCCTGTTCAACCGGTACGACGGTATCGTCATCGCCGTGTAGTATATATACCCCCGATTGCAGAAAATTTCTTTTCAGGTCGAGGGTGCGTCCTCCATTTGCACTCCGTCTCAACATAGCGAGATGAGGATTTCCTTCAAGTTGATCTGGAATGGGGCCCCTGCCATAACCAAGAATATCGGGATAGCTGGCACAAGGGGCAATGGCAGCAAACCTGTCGGGGAACGTAACGCCTAAATGCCAGGTACCGTGTCCTCCCATCGAATGTCCGGTAAGGTAAGTTAGTTCGGGTTTGGTTTGGAAAACTTTTCTGGCTTCTTCGAGTACTTCTATCCCATCGATACGCCCCCATTCTTCCCAGTTAAACCCGTAAGGCCTGCGGTTTGTGGCTGCCACAATGTATGCCCAGTCTTTCGGTTTGTATGCCCTTGCCTGATTGCGCGCTTCAACACCCGCGCCATGCACCGACAACACCAATGCCTGTCCTGGCCCTGGATTGGTTGATGGGGCAACACTGTAATACTGAACACTGCCATCGATCCGGCTGATAAATGTACGTTCGTGGTGAACATTGGCATCATGCTGGTTAAGTTCAATCTCTGTCCGGTCAAGTTCCCTTCCCCGGTTATCCGATAAGATTACCGATGCGGTTACTTTTCCCGATGATTGTTTGGTGAAAGTTTCCGGAACCTGGAATTTTACCTTTCTGACGGAAAGGGCAGGAATATTATCGGTAGAAAAAGCAGCCTCTTCGCCCGACTGAAGTACACACCTAATAGTTAAACCCGATAAATCTTTTTCGGAAGCATTTATTACCCTGATGGCAGCCCATTTCCTCCCCGATTCGCCGTTAATCAGCGAAGGCAGGGTCATATCGCGCCTGGTTAGCATTACCGGTTTCGAAGGGGAAACAAGTTTTGATGAAACCCTTCCAAACCTTCCCGGGGTATAAACAAATTCGTTTTTCCCTTTTTTCAGTTTGAATGGGATCAGGGTATAACCAAAGTCATAATGATCGCCTTCATAAGGTAATCCATTGATATAAACCCGGGTATGCCCTTTCGCATCGAGCAACACTATTTCTTCACGCGGAGAAACAAGACTTGTATATAAATATGCACGCCTTAAGTTTCTTCCTTGAAATATCCCTTCTTCATTGGCACTGATCTGTTCCCACACCAGCAGACTATCTCCGGCTGATTGTTCAGGATGCAGTTTTTTCCCCGGTTCCGGTGATACGAATGTTCCATTTGAAATATGCCATGCGATGATATCGGGATTTGGAAGCAATCCTCCCCCTCCAGTTAGAACAGGCATTGAAAAACCTTCGGTAAAAACATGGAAAACAGTTCCTTCATCAATCTGATCAACACGCTGCCTGCCGAAATATTCAACTATGTTCCCCCTTTCCTGCGCCTGTGAAGAAATGGTAACAAAAAATAATAAGGCCATGAGGGTTACATTGCCAATAGTTGTTCTCATAATTCAATTTATAAATGTTTACTTTTTTTCGTTCCAGGAATTATCTGAAACATTTCCCAAAGTTAGAAAATCGGGCTGGCTTGTTATCACAAAAATAAAAAATCCCCCTGCCCAAAGGGCAGGAGGACAAAAACAAATAATCAAAACTTACACCTTACCTGACAATCAGTTTCTCAGTGCTAATACGATTATTCTGTTTGAGAACAACTAAATACATTCCACTATTCAGATTGCTTATGTTATAACTGATGTTGGATTCCCTTACAGGAATCTCGGACAACACACGGCCATCCATTCTGACAATACTAACCGTTGCCGGTGAGAACCTATCTACCTTACTGAGATAGATATTTACCATTGTTGATGCAGGATTCGGGTATAATCTGAAATTAAATGACTGGTTTGTAATTTCAGCCGTATTGGTTGGTATCTGAGGCAAAAGCACGGCGTCAATAACATGTACCACCCCATTATCGGTTACAATGTCGGCAACAATAACCTTCGATCCATTTATAAATACTCCGTTCGCATTCATTGAAATGTTAATATCTACCCCATTAAGGGTCGTTGTTGTCATACCGTCTGTCAAGCCGGTGGACATTACTTTACCTGAAAGTACATGGTATTTGAGGATGTCGGTCAAAATGCCTGACGGATCGGCCAGAAGGGCTTCCACTGTACCGGCGGGAAGTGTTGCAAAGGCAGCATCAGTTGGTGCGAATACGGTAAACGGCCCATCGCCCTGGAGCGTTTCGACCAGTCCGGCTGCAATCACTGCTGCTTTGAGGGTGTTGTGCACATTGCTGTTCACCACTACGTCAACAACGGTAGTGCGGGCTGGAATCAATACGGCATCGATTACATGTACCACGCCGTTGTCGGTCATGATGTCGGCCACG
>CAZMDP010000047.1:5267-8799 GCA_964565015.1 uncultured Prolixibacteraceae bacterium
CGACCAGTCCGGCAGCAACTACTGCCGCTTCGAGGGTGTTGTGCACATCGCTGTTCACCACTACATCAACTACGGTGTTTTTGGAATGGGCACTTAACCCAAGGCTTACCATTAAGGTTGCTGTTAACACCATTACCCTGATTTTTTTCAGGATGTTTCTGAAGTTCATTGTAAAATCCATCATATTTGTTTAATATTTTATTGTGAACATTAAACAAAATGGATTTCGAAATAGTTCAGGGGGAATTGTAAAAAAACACTAAATTGTATTAATTATTTCTCATAACTTCAAACAAAAAATTATGAACTATTCTACCTTGAAGAGATCATTGGGAAAAGTTTTCTAACTTCTTCATCGGTTGGACGCCTTCCATATTCGCAAATTTCGAATGATTCGGCTGCCAAAATATTCATTGCTTTTTCATTTCCGTACCATTTTGTAAGATTTTCCCTTACCGAAGGAGAAACTTCAAATCGCCGTGTTTTTTTAAACCATTGCATCCGTTCGTCCGAACCTTCTGGTACTTCATCAAGTCGACCAACAGTCCAGGGCAGCCATTCAAAAAATTGCGATTCGTGAGCGGCCATGCCGTAATACTTTCTATCCAGAACCATTGAAATATCGATCGAAATATCGGGCCTGAAGGGGTTAGGCCGTTGAAAACGGTCTTCCATATACAGAAAAACGGGATTCTTTTCGAGCGGCGGGGTATCGGGGGCAACATTGGGCACAATTACCATATAAGCTGCATCCTGAACAAGTATGGAGGTATTACGGTGATCAGGATGGTAATCGTTTGGCCGGTGGCTGATCACCACGTCGGCATTCCATTGCCTGATGAGCCTGATTAAATCGAGCCGGATATGCAGGTGCGGGAAAAGTTCCCCATCGTGGTTGTCGAGTACGACATACTTTACTCCGAAACGGCGGCCTGCCTCTTCCGATTCGGCCATTCGTCTTTTTGCCAATGCACCGCCCCCCAATTCATGATGGCCGGCATCGCCATTGGTAACCGAAACAAACATTACATTATGACCCATATCGGAAAACAACAGGGCAATACCGCCTGCTTTAATATCACAGTCGTCGGGATGTGCCCCAATTACAACCACATTGATTTTGTTTTCCTGAGAAAAAATAGAGAGGTGGGCAAACATCAATACCGACATTAACAATACAAACTGTTTCATAGAATTCGATTTAAGATCAGAAATTCATACAACCATGGGGTTATATATGCAGGTATAAAGATATAAAGAAATCGGCTTTCCCTTTTGCTTTCTGGTCTTAAATTCAGTTGCCCATATTTGCCTGCCGGTTAAGGCGGTCATTCTTGTCCTGGTCGTTAAACCACATCGAATATACCATTGCTTCGACCTGTCTGGTAAAATTTCGTTTGTTTTTGCTTGGTGCATACACATATCCGTCGGCTACAACCACTCTTTGCCGGAATGCATCCAGTTCGGCAAGCATAATAAATGGCCCTCCCATAAAATCGTTCTGTACGCGCCATAAACCTCTGATATCGGCTGCGTAATTCCCATTGTGCCTGATAATCTGAAATAAGGGTTCGATCCTTCTTTCGGTTGCCATCCAGGTACCATCGAGGGGGCCGGGTACATTTACCCTTAAAACACTGTCACGTTTATTCAACAGGTAGTTCAGTGTAAAAGTGCTGTCGGATACATAAGGGAACCAATAAACCATAATGGCCTGCGAAATTTCGGGGGTTTCGTACCTTATCCATACAAAATTTTCATTTTCAACAGTAATTCTGAATCCGGGAGGAACATGCAGGTTGATGTCATATTTCGAGGATAAAGTATTCAAAACTGCTTTATCGCTGTAATTGCGGTAATTTTCCATTAATCGGTCACGCTCTGCCCTCAGAAAATAGCCGATAATTTTATCGGAATTTTCCCTGAAAAGCGTCTCAAATTCTTCATTGTTCCGTGCATTAATCTGGACTGTTGCCTGAGGATAAGCCCATATATTTTCGGTAAAAGTAACGCCTGGATTCTCTACTATGGGCGAAATGCGGGTCTGAATGATATTTCTGGTTGTTTGAAATATCTCTTTAAAGGCCTCGTGGGGAACAGGAATCAGATCGAACAAAGGTTCGTCCTGCGGAAGCGAATACTGAGGCTGGGCAAGGGTTTGCCGGAGAAGATTGCCGGGAATGTCATCCCATGATTTATTTGAAATCACAATAACCAGTTCGCCGGCTTTACCGGTTATGTTCTTGTTCATCATCTGTTGTCCCTGGTTCGAACAGGAAGCAACAATAAAAAATAAAATAACAGCTGTTATTATTGATCTCATATCTTCTTTTTATTTAATGATTTACGAACCCCAGCAGCGTATAACAAAAATCTTACCAAACGATGATTTTCACCATAAGGATTGTTGTTGATCAAGAAGTTTAAACGAACGCCTGTGCCAGGGTGACAATCCATGATGAGCAATTGCCTTCCTGTGGTCTTTGGTAGGGTAACCTTTGTTTCTATTCCATTGATATTCACGATAGTCCTTATGTAGTTCTTGCATAAATTCATCGCGGTGCGTTTTTGCCAGGACCGATGCTGCTGCTATTGGCATCATTAGTGCATCGCCCCCGGTTATACAGGTATGTGGTATCCCTGTGGTATTCCTGAACCGGTTTCCATCAATCAATAAATGATCGGGTTTTACTTTTAACTGATTTACCGCATCGATCATTGCCATAAAGCTGGCATTCAGAATATTAATCTTATCGATTTCGGAAGGCATTACCATAGCAACTGCCCATGCAATTGCCTCCTGCTCAATAACCAACCTTAATTGTTCCCTTTCTCGTATCGATAATTGTTTGGAGTCGTTCAGAAGTTCATACTCAAAATCATTGGGCAGGATTACAGCTGCGGCAGTTACAGGACCTGCCAGACAACCCCTGCCGGCTTCGTCGCAACCTGCCTCAATAATTCCGGGATATAACTTAAGTTTTAACCCCACCGTTTATCGAATTTACTGATTACTTCCCATAGTTTCTTTGCGCTTGTATCCCAGTTGAATTTCAGGAGTTGATTCTTTCCCTTTTCAACCATTAGCTTGCGAATTTCGCTATCAGAAGAGATCCGGTGCATAGCTTCCGCAATTTCTGAATGGTTATCGGGACTGACATACAGTGCAGCATCTGCACCTACTTCTGGGAGCGAAGTGGTATTGCTGCAAATTACCGGAATTCCGGCTGAAAATGCTTCAAGAACCGGAACACCGAACCCTTCGAAAAACGGCACAAAGGTCAGGGCAAGTGCCCCACCATATACCATTCGTAATTCTTCAACCGGTAAACGGCCTGTAAATATCACCTCATTTCTGAATGTCATGCCGTCAAGCGTTTGTGCAATCGTGCCGGTTTTAAACATTTGCCCTCCGGCTATAATCAGTTTTTCAGTTCCACCAAAGCGGCTTTTATATAACTCGAACGACCGGAGAAGCCCTTCGATATTTTTTCGCGGATGCAGCGCCCCTACAAATAAAAAATAGGGTTTT
>CAZMDP010000048.1:0-8732 GCA_964565015.1 uncultured Prolixibacteraceae bacterium
GAAATCGACAATATATGTTGCGCCTCCGTTTTCTGGTGTCAGAGCCTGGAACAAGGGAGAAATTTCCTGCTTTTCTTCCCACGACAGCTCCGAATCTTTAGTTTCCTCTTTCCGGATGAGATGTTCGACTACATCAGAATCGACCCTTACAAAGCGTTTCTTTTCATACTTCTGCTCCAATTTATTGATCATCGGGGTAGTGAGGATATCGTTCATGATGAGCACATCGTATCCTTTAGCCTTGGCTGCATCCACAAAAGTATATTGCTCTTCGGGATGATTGGTGTAAAGGTATATCAGATTTCCGTCTTTATCTGTCTGATTATCTTTAATCAGTTTTTCGTACTCTTCGAGGGTAAAGTACTTGTTATCGGTATTTTTCAAAAGGAAGAACGATTCCGATCTTTCGTAGAATTTTTCATCGGTAAGCATTCCATATTCAATAAAAATCTTTAGATCGTCCCACTTCTTTTCAAAATCTTCGCGATTGTCTTTAAACAACTGGCTAAGCCTGTCGGAAACCTTTTTACTGATATGGCTGCTTATTTTTTTTACATTTGAATCGCTCTGAAGATAAGAGCGCGAAACATTCAGCGGGATATCGGGCGAATCGAGCACGCCGTGGAGCAGTGTCAGAAATTCGGGCACAATCCCCTCAACCGAATCGGTAACAAAAACCTGGTTACAATATAGCTGTATCTTATTTTTCTGAACCTCGAGGTTGTTTTTAATTTTTGGGAAATATAGAATACCGGTCAGGTTAAAAGGATAATCCACATTCAGATGAATATTAAACAGCGGATCGTCGGCCATTGGATAAAGCCTGCGATAAAAGTTCAGATAATCCTCATCATTCAGGTCGGCAGGTTTGCGTGTCCATGCAGGGTTGGTTTCGTTGATCTGGTTATCCTCATCGGTTTCAACCTCCTTGCCCTCTTTCCAGGTTTTCTTTTTTCCAAAAACTACCGGAATAGGAAGGAATTTACAATATTTTTCCAGAATCTCGGAGATTTTATGTTCTTCAAGGAACTCTTCCGATTCGCTATTAATGTACATAATAACATCTGTCCCAACTTCACTGCGTTCGGCTTCTTCGAGTGTATATTCAGGAGTTCCCTCACAGGTCCATTTTACAGCTTGAGCTCCTTCCTGCCACGACTTAGTGATAATTTCTACTTTCGAAGAGACCATGAACGATGAGTAAAATCCAAGGCCGAAATGTCCAATTATGGCATTTACATCGTTTTTGTATTTTTCAAGAAATTCGTTTGCGCCCGAGAATGCGATTTGATTTATATATTTTTCAACCTCCTCGGCCGTCATCCCAATACCATTATCGGAAACTGTAAGTGTTTTTGCAGCCTTGTCGAGCTTTACCCTAACCTTTGCATTGGTAAGATCGCCTTTGTACTCACCTTTCGAAGCAAGCACTTTAAGCTTTTGTGTGGCATCGATGGCATTCGAAACAATCTCACGAAGAAAAATATCGTGATCGGAATAGAGGAATTTTTTAATGATGGGGAATAGGTTTTCACTGGTAACTCCAATTTTTCCTGTTGACATATTGATCATGTTTTTGTTATACATTCAATTTACACGTCGCTGCAAGGCAAACCATGTGCCATCTGACATACACTGACGAAATGTCACCGCAAATTGGAAATCGAATTAAATCAGGAACAATAAAACTGATTTTTGCTGTTAATTTTGCGGAATCATTCTCGTTATTTTGCATCGTATTATATTTCAGGAATCGGAAATGGGAAGACTGGAGGATTATTTTTTGAAATTCAGGGAAAAGATCATTGGGATCGACCAGGAGATTGAAACGCCAATGGGCCTGAAAAAAATCATTTATGCCGACTGGATAGCAAGCGGAAGGCTTTACCTGCCCATCGAAGATAAATTGATGCATGAAATCGGGCCTTTTGTGGGGAATACCCATACCGAAACAAGCGATACCGGCCTTTTGATGACACAAGCTTATCACCTTTCGCATAAACTTATCAAGCAGCATTGTAACGCTGGTCCAAACGATGTAATTATTACAGCCGGTTCGGGAATGACCACGGTAATAAATAAGTTTCAAAGGATATTGGGACTGAAATACTGTGGGAAAGTGTCGCATCGCAATTGTATGGCCGAACGCGAACGCCCGGTAGTTTTCATTACCCACATGGAGCATCATTCGAACCACACTTCATGGTACGAAACCAATGCAGAAGTGGTGATTATAGAACCGGGCCCAAACCTCGAAGTGGTACCCGAAAACCTCCGAAAAGCACTCGAACAATATAAAGACCGCAATTTTAAAATCGGGTCGTTTACTGCCTGTTCGAACGTTACCGGAGTTCGCACTCCATATTACGAACTGGCCGAAATCATGCACGAATTTGGGGGGGTATGTTTTATCGACTTTGCAGCTTCGGCGCCATACGATCCGATTGATATGCATCCCGAAAATCCTTTGCAGAAACTGGATGCCATTATGTTTTCGCCCCATAAGTTTCTTGGCGGGCCAGGGTCGCCGGGTGTTTTAATCTTCGATGCCTCGATGTACCACAACGAAGTTCCCGATCAGCCCGGCGGTGGAACAGTTGATTGGACCAACCCATGGGGCGAATATAAGTATGTGGATAACATTGAAGCACGCGAAGATGGAGGCACGCCCGGATTCCTGCAATCTATAAAAGCCGCCTTATGTATCGAACTGAAAAAGCAGATGGGCTGCGATAAAATGCGCCAGCGGGAAGAAGAACTGCTCAGCATGGCATTTGAAGGCCTCGACAGCATTGATGGACTGCATATCCTTGCCGATAATTCCCGCAACAGATTAGGGGTAATATCGTTTTATATCGATGGTATCCACTACAACCTTTTGGTCCGTCTTCTCAACGATTTGTACGGGATACAAGTAAGGGGCGGCTGCGCCTGTGCCGGAACCTACGGCCATTTTCTGCTTGAAGTTTCGTACGAAAAATCGCGCGAAATTACCAGTAAAATCAATCATGGCGACCTTTCGGAAAAGCCAGGATGGGTGCGCTGGTCGCTGCATCCCACCACTACCGACCATGAAATATATACAATGATTGATGCACTTAAATACATTACCCGAAATATTAAAAGCCTTAGCGATCAATACCACTACGATAATCACCTCAATGTATTCTGGCACAAAAACGACAATCATGAAAGGAAGGAAGCAATGGTTAAAGAGTGGTTTAATATTGATTGATCGATTTAAAGGATAACTGTAGCGAAATTCAATTTCCGGATTGAAAAGTTTAACTTTGTTACTTTAAAAACTCAGAAAAATGCAATACCAGACCGGATTTGTATTAAGTGGCGGCGGGGCAAGGGGATTTGCGCACCTTGGAATTATTGAAGCTCTTTTTGAGAAGGGGATCAGGCCCGACGTAATTTCAGGGGTAAGCGCCGGAGCCATCGTAGGGGCATTTATTTCATCGGGAAAAACACCCCACGAAACCCATCAATTACTTAAAAAGGGAAATTTTTTCAAATACACGGCAATGACCCTTCCGGTGAACGGCCTGTTAAAACTCGACGGATTACAGCGATTGCTCGAACGTGAAATAAACCATAAGAACATTGAAGATTTACCGATTCCGATGTTCATTGGCGTTACCAATATGACCGATGGCCATAGTGAATTCAGGAATAAAGGCCCGTTGTCGAAAACCATTATGGCTTCGGCTTCGATCCCTATACTTTTTTCTCCGGTAAAAATAGATGGTAAACTATATTGCGACGGAGGCCTGCTCGAAAACATTCCGGTTGAGCCTTTGGTGGGCAAGTGCCATAAAATTGTAGTTTCAAATATCAGCCCCCTTCAGAAGCCCGCCGAAATAAAAAATCTTATCCAAACCGTTACCCGAACTTTTCACCTGAGCATACATTCGCGTATAAAACAAGCCCAGAACCATGCCGACTTATACATTGAGCCCGAAAAACTGACCCATTTTGATTTGCTCAGCGTAAACCATGCCGATGAAGCCTATGAAATTGGTTATAAAACGGTTAAAGCCATGGATGGTGAAATACTCAACCTCCTCATGAAAGATAAAAAACAGGTAGTTTAACTACAATGGATTAATAAGTTTTCGGTTTTATTCGGATCAGACTCACTGAAACACCTCCGTCGTATGCTTTTGGTTCATTCGCATATTTTAGGGCAAAACGCTGTAATTTCCTTGTTCCGGCGGTAATAAGTACCCCGTTTTCCGTCTCTTCCCTTTTGATCCTGATCTTTTTTGATTTCAAATTTGATGCGAACCATTCCTGACTGAACCAGTTCATGGTTACTGTTGAATCAGACACCTGCAACTGTGCAAATGTATGAACCTTCATCAGGTGCATATCAAAAAAATCCATGTTATTTTCATCAAAATAACGGTTTAGGCAGAAATCGGCAAAATAATGGTTGCCGAGTTTGATAATCCTTACTTCCATGGTTTTTTCGATCCAGTCTTTACCGTTTTCTTTAATTTTCAAAATATAACCTGTACTATCATCACTGAATTCGGTTTCGCTATGCGGTACTCTGACATACTCAAACTTCCATTCGGTCGAATCGGCGTCTATCCAGTTTCCAAGTAATAAAGTATTGACAAACAGGTCTTTATTAAAATACAAGGGATGGAGTGTATATACAAAACAAGCAGAAAAGATGAGGCATAACATCAAGGCCGGAAGGAATATCCGAATCTTCATGGTTATTGATTTTTATACCAAAGTTAGCTATAATGAAAGAAGTTTGTAACAAACCTTTAATAAATGATTTTTCAGGATAGTTTTTGCATAAGCAAATAATATAAATGCATGCAGTTCGTAGATTTTCTATTTTTGAACCATATAAAAAGGAATTAATATGACTCAAGAAGAATATATGACCGATGTACCGGATTTGAACAATTTGGATGAAAATATTGAACCCGAAGCAGAATCAATAAAAACAGGTTTGCATTTATTAATAATTTCCACAACCCAGAAAATAACCACCACGCTTCTTTGTCAGCTTGAATATCTTTTTAAAAAATCGATTGGTCAACTCGAAGAATTTCGTAAAATTGAAATTGCCGGTTATGGCAGGATCCATATAACTTATTTTGGTGATATTGAATGTATTGAAAGATTTACTGAAAAAATAAAACCAACCCCGTTCAGTGTAGTTGAGGTTCTATCAATTGAGGTAAAAACAGAAGAAGAGTGATAATTAATTACTGCATTTTGGAACTTCAAAGATATCTTTTCTTAACTTTTTTAATAAAAATAAACATTTTGCTTTCAATTTCGTTTTGAGATTGAATTTAATTTTTACATTTGCCGCAGTTCAAACAATTTTTTACATGAAATTATTCTCTGCATATATTATTGTTCTAGTAGTGGTCATTCTTGGCAGCGGCTGAGAAGGGTACTCTGTATATGCAGGAAAAAAGGAATACAGGCCTTTCTCAGTAACAGGGAAAGGCTTTTTTTATAAGATAATTTATAAAAGCAGGATATGAAAAACGCATTACGTAGCAACATTTCGACTCAAGGCCGCCGGATGGCCGGAGCAAGGAGTCTGTGGAGGGCAGCAGGAATGAAAGAAGAACATTTCGGTAAGCCCATCATTGCCATTGTTAATTCATTTACCCAATTTGTGCCGGGACATACCCATCTTCATACAGTAGGTCAGCACATTAAGTCACTGATCGAAAAACAGGGTTGTTACGCTTCGGAGTTTAATACCATTGCCGTTGATGATGGTATTGCCATGGGCCACGACGGGATGCTTTACTCGCTTCCCTCGCGCGATGTGATTGCCGACAGTGTGGAATATATGTGCAATGCCCACCAGGTTGATGCCATGGTGTGTATCAGCAACTGCGATAAAATAACCCCGGGTATGTTGATGGCAGCCATGAGACTTAACATACCCGCAGTATTTGTATCGGGAGGCCCGATGGAAGCAGGCGAAATCGACGGAAAATATTACGACCTGGTGGATGCCATGGTTATGGCTGCCGACCAATCGGTTTCCGATGAACAACTTTCGGTAATTGAGCAAAAGGCCTGCCCTACCTGTGGGTCGTGTAGCGGGATGTTTACGGCCAACTCGATGAACTGTCTGGCCGAAGCGATTGGATTGGCCCTGCCAGGCAACGGTACCATTGTAGCTACCCATGTAAACCGCACAAAACTGTTCGAAGAAGCTGCCAAACGAATCGTTGAAGCAACCTATGCATATTATCGCGATGGTGATGAATCGGTACTTCCGCGCAATATAGGCACAAAAGCTGCTTTCGAAAATGCCATGAAACTCGACATTGCTATGGGCGGCTCAACCAATACGGTGCTTCATTTGCTTGCAATAGCTTACGAAGCCGGTGTCGATTTCACCATGCACGATATAGACCGCCTTTCGCGGATTACGCCAAACCTTTGTAAAGTAGCCCCTAGTTCGCATTACCATATACAAGACGTAAACCGTGCCGGTGGTATTCTCGGAATACTTGCCGAACTCGACAGGGGTGGGATGCTCGATACTTCGGTACCGCGTATTGATGGACGGACTCTAAAAGAAGCTATTGCCGCCTACGATGTTATGCAACCCAATATAAGTGAAGATGCCCTCCGCCGTTACAAATCGGCACCCGGTGGTGGCCGTAACCTGGTAATGGGCTCACAGGAAAGTTATTATAAAGAGCTTGACCTCGACCGCAAAAATGGTTGTATACGCGACATTGAACATGCATACAACAAAGATGGGGGACTTGCAGTACTTTACGGTAACCTGGCAGAAAAAGGGTGCATTGTGAAAACTGCAGGGGTCGATCCGTCGGTTTTCAAATTCAGAGGAACTGCCAGGGTATTTAATTCGCAGGACGATGCTGTGAACGGGATACTTAGCGACAAGGTACAACCCGGGCATGTGGTGGTTATCAGATACGAAGGGCCTAAAGGAGGCCCTGGTATGCAGGAAATGCTCTATCCCACTTCATACCTGAAAGCCGTAAAACTCGACAAGCAGTGTGCACTAATAACCGACGGACGTTTTTCAGGAGGAACCTCAGGCCTGTCAATCGGGCATATTTCACCCGAAGCCGCATCGGGTGGGACCATTGGACTGGTTAAAGACGGCGATACGATTGAAATTGATATAGTTGCCCGAAAAATCGAATTGGTAATTTCCGACGAGGAACTCGCTGAAAGAAGGAAACAGGAAGATTCCAAAGGAGCCGAAGGTTGGAAGCCCGGCCCACGTAAACGACAGGTTTCGAAAGCCTTGAAGGCTTATGCGGCAATGGTTTCGTCGGCCGACCAGGGCGCAATAAGAATAATTGATTGATTACAAAAAAAATGACTGATATGAACAAAGAACCATTAAAAGTTACAGGATCGGAAGCGGTAATCTTATCGCTCCTCGAAGAAGGCGTTGAGGTGATTTTTGGCTACCCCGGAGGGGCTATAATGCCAATTTATGATGCCTTGTACGATTACGACAAAAAATTGACCCATATATTGACCAGGCACGAACAAGGTGCAGCCCACGCTGCCGAAGGTTATGCAAAAATTACCGGAAAAGCCGGGGTTTGTTTTGCAACTTCGGGCCCTGGCGCTACAAACCTGATAACCGGGATCGCCGATGCCATGATCGATTCGATCCCAATGGTATGTATCACCGGGCAGGTTGCTTCGCCGCTACTCGGAACAGATGCATTTCAGGAATCGGATGTATTGGGGATATCCATGCCGGTAACAAAATGGAACTACCAGATAACCACCCCTGAAGAGATTCCCGAAGCCATTGCACAGGCATTTTTCATCGCCCAGACCGGAAGACCGGGCCCAGTATTGCTCGACATAACTAAAGATGCCCAGTTTGGCGAGCTGGAGTTCAAATACAAAAAATGCAGGAAAATCAGGAGCTACGTACCCGAAACTCCGGTCGATCCCTTTAAAGTAAAAGAAGCCGCCGAACTGATCGACAAAGCAAAAAGGCCTATGATCCTGTTCGGACAAGGTGTAATCATTTCGAGGGCCGAAGAAGAATTGAAAGCATTTGTTGAAAAGACCGGAATACCGGCCGCCTGGACGTTATTGGGACTTTCGGCATTACCAACCGACCATCCGCTGAATGTAGGCATGCTGGGTATGCATGGCAACTATGGCCCCAATGTTCTTACCAACGACGCCGATCTGATTATTGCCGTTGGAATGCGTTTCGACGACAGGGTTACCGGAAAGGTTTCGGCTTATGCCCGCGATGCAAAAGTTATTCACATCGACATTGACCATGCCGAAATCAACAAAATTATAAAAGCCGATGTGGCAATTCTGGGCGATGCAAAAAAAGCGCTTAAAATGCTCACCGAAAACGTAAAACAAAATTCGCACAAAGAATGGCTGAAATCGTTCGAAAAGGCTTATAATAAAGAATTTGAAAAGGTTATTGAGAAAGACCTACACCCCACAAAAGAGGGTTTAACCATGGGCGAAGCCATCAGGCTTATTTCTGAGAAAACCAACCACGAAGCCATCCTGGTAACCGATGTAGGCCAGCACCAGATGGTTGCAGCCCGCTATTTTAAATTTAAACATTCGCGGAGTTTTGTCAGTTCAGGTGGTCTTGGTACCATGGGTTACGGGGTACCGGCAGCAATGGGTGCCCAGCTTGCAGCACCCGACCGCACCGTTGTAACGGTAGTTGGTGATGGTGGCTTTCAGAT
>CAZMDP010000049.1:0-8656 GCA_964565015.1 uncultured Prolixibacteraceae bacterium
ACCTGTTTGAAAACAAAATTCAGTTGAGCGCCGAATACTACATAAAAAACCAGAACGACCTGCTGGTTAAAATCCCCATGTCGGCTGCTTTTGGCCGTGTTTCGGGTGCGGGCGATCCCTGGGTGAATTTAGGTGAGATCCAGAATCGTGGTTTTGAATTTATCGGTATGTACCGCAAAATGGAAGGCGCGTTCAATTACAACATTTCGGCAAACTTTACCACCATCAAAAATGAGGTAAAATATATACCCGGTAATATTTTGTCGGGGAACAACATGACCATGCTTGGACATACTATCGGGAGTTTTTATGGCTATGTTGCCGAAAGGATCATTACCCCTGCTGATTTCAATGATGCGGGCAATTACCTTCACGCTGCACCGGCAACCGGAAAGCCAAGTCCGGGCGACTTAAAGTTCAAAGACCTGAACAACGATGGGACAATAAATGACCTCGACCGTACCATTATCGGAAAAGCTGTTCCCGATTTCGTGTATAGCCTTAGCTTAGAAGCTTCGTATAAAAACTTTGATGTTTCGCTCTTCTTTTATGGAATGCAGAATTATCAGGTATATAACCATCTGCGGGCCGGAATCGAGGGATTCTCATCACAGGATATGGGGCATAACAAACTGCGCGATTATGCGCTGAACTATTACCGTACCGACAGGCCTTCTGAAAAATACATCAGGGCCGATATGAACAATACCAACCAGAACGACCGTCCTTCGACCTGGTTCCTGGAAGAAGGTTCGTTCCTGCGCCTGAAAGATGCACAGATTGGATACTCGTTACCCGGCCGGGTTACAAACTATCTCGGATTATCGAGGGCCAGGCTGTATGTGAGCGCTACCAATACCATCACCCTTACAAAATATACCGGACGCGATCCTGAATCGCCTACGGTGAGCGGACCGCTTACACCCGGCAACGACGGTGGTACCTATCCTGTACCACGGGCCTTAACAGCAGGTATTCAACTTGATTTTTAATAATTTGACTATATTCGAAAACTTTAAAACAACGCATCATGTATAAGATATTTTTAAAATCAGCTTTCGCGTTTCTGTTGGTTTTTTCGGTTTCCTGCTCGTCAGATTTCCTCGAAACAGAAAACAAAAACCAATTGACGGTCGAAAACTTTTATCAGACACAACAGGACTTCTGGATGGGATTGAACAGCCTTTACCCACCCCTTGCCGACGGGGGAATGTTTGGCCTTCAATGGCAGTTCCTGTTCAACTCGTTCGACGACAGGATACTTTTTGAAACTACCGGCCTCGACCAGTTAAGCATTAATGCCTCACACGGTTCGGTTTCTCAGATGTGGCGTGCGCTTTATTTTGGCATGTACCGCACCAATGTATTTATTCAGAAACTTAACGAACGGCAGAATATTGAAGGGCTTAATGCTGCCGCCCGAAACAATTACATGGCCCAGGCAAGGGCGCTCAGGGGGGCATACCTGTTTTACCTGGTTACCCTGTTCAACGAACCCATTTTCTACGACGACAAATCCATCCCAACCGATCTGATTGCCAGTCTGGCCAATGGGAAACCCGAGCAGTTCTGGGACCTCCTGAAGGAAGATCTCCTGTTTGGCATACAAAACAATTACCTTCCGGCACAGTATCCGGCTGCCGATGTTGGGCGTGTAACCATAGGCGCTGCCCGTGCCCTTCTCGGGAAAGCGATGCTTTATAAGCACTATCATTATTATGTCAGAAAGGGTTTGAAGGGTTCACCGGCCAACCTGGAAGACCTTCGTCTGGCGCGCGATATGTTCAGGGCCGTTATGCAATCGGGAACTTATGAACTTATACTCCCACGTGCTCCAAAATCGAGGCTCGATTACATATATGCCGTTTTGTGCAATTTCTCTTTTGTGAACCTGCCTGCCGGCAACAATGTGTATGTTTCCGAAAACAACAAAGAATCGATATGGGAAATACAATACAGCGATGAACGCATACAGGGTGGCTGGCTGCCCGGCTGGCAATGGTCGGGGGCACTTAACGGTGCGTATTTCAGCGCTCATCCTTCCAGTTTCAGGAACCATGAAGCTCACCCCGATCTCTTCTTTACTTTCGAAACCCAGGGCGTACCGGCCGGATTTGACCGCGACCCAAGGGCTTTTGCAACGGTTTATATCGATGGCGATGCACTCGATTTCAGGGCTGGCAGTCCATATCTTACCTCGACATACCGTAGTGGGATCCACAACAAAAGGATTGCCTTCTCACGGGGTATAAATTATCTTGGAACACACTCAACACGGGGTTTCGGACTGAAAAAATACTACTTCCCTGTATATTACGACAAAGACGCACCTAAAAACGATCCTGTCAATATTAGAATGATCCGGTATGCCGATGTATTACTGATGTTTGCCGAAGTTACCCACCTGCTCAACGAGAATGTGGCCGAAGGCCTTGCAGCGCTCAACCAGGTGAGGGCAAGAGTCGATATGCCGCCGGTGGCCTCTTTGACCAAACAGGCCATCAAACACGAAAGAGATGTTGAACTGGCACTTGAAGGCTGGCGTTGGCACGATCTGATCCGGTGGAGTTTCGACCCCGACTGGCAAATTAACTGGCAGCAATTGTTAAGCCGCCAGGTTGGTCCAAACGACCATGGAAACTACTTCGTTAAAGGGAAACACGAATATTTGCCGATACCCATCGATGAAATCAATAAAAACAACGGAGTGCTAAAACAAAACCCGGGGTGGTAGAGTATAAGGCAAAAGGTAAACCCCGATTCAATCGGGGGTATCACGACTTCGGACGGGAAAAGGAAAATGTAAAAAGTAAATAATAAAAAGTAAAAATACTGATTATGAGATACATATTGTTAGTAATAATTTTTGTGCTGATAGGGTTAGGTTTTGGCTGCAACAAAGAAGAAGCCATAAAACCATCGGCCGACTTTACTACCAACCTGCAGAACAACACCATTAAAGCAGGACGGCAGTTTACGGTTTACCTCGACAACGTTAGGGGCGAATTCCTGGTTTATTTCAGGGGCGCAACCGAACAGACCACTTACAGCCCCACCGATGGATCGAGACAGGGTGTTTCGTTCTCACCTAGCCTCGACTCGTTGATCATCCCTTCATATACTTTGCCGGGGCAGTATGTATTTACCATGGTTGCATCAAGCACAGGAAACTGGGCTAAAGACTACCTTCAGGATGTGAAATCAATTACCATTACGGTTGAACCTTAAGGAATAAAGGTTCTTAGGAACCAAATAGCTGCCTTGTAAAAACCAGGGCAGCTTTACTTACTTTCTGGTATTATTTTGACACTATTTCAATTACCACAAATTATCAAATTTGAAACGGATGATTTTTTTCAGACTTTTATTAATACTAGCGGCTATTGTGCTGTTTCCTGCAATTTCCAATTCACAAACCGGTCCTTTAAAATCTGGACAGGACACGTTAAATATTTTCATTGGATCAGGGAAAAACCATCTACTGGTCCCGGTTGGAAATACATCATCAATGTCGAATCCAACAGTAAGCGCTGAATCGTTACAACCTGCAATTCTTCAGGTGGTACAGGCAACCCATCAAAAAAATCAACCCTTTGTGGTGGTGCAGGTCGAAGAAAAAGGGAGCCAGGGTGTGGTAACCCTGAATGTAAAATTGGAGGAGGGCGCAAATAAAATTGAAGCCAAAATTATAGTTAAGATTGTTCCATTCAATAACCCGGGAATGGTTTTCGAAATTCACGATATCGTTTTCTGGCAAGAGAGCATCCCCATTGGCAATGTTGCGGTTTTCGATACCATTATCCAAACCTCTCAGGGTCCGTATAACAGCCTGAACTATAAAAATATACCTATTACGGTAAATATGGACTGTAACAACCCTGCTGTGTGTACCGGTCACGACTTTTACACTTCATTGTATAAAGGTTATCTGATACCCCCGGTTGATGGCGAATACACCTTTTATATGCATTCGGCCGACAGGCATACCCTCTGGTTAAGCGGAAATGAAAAATTTTCGGACGCCAAAAAGATCATTGCCCGAAGCTCAAATCACGGAAACGTTGGGACCGAAGTAGGTGGCGGCCAGACCAAATCGGCTCCTCAGCAGCTAAAAGCCGGAAAAGTTTACGCTATTTACGCTACTCAATGGATTATTCATAGCACAGTTGGGGGCATATTATGGGAAGGGCCTGGTATTTCTAAAAGTTATATCCCAGGGAAAAATATGATGCCTTTTTACGATGTGACCAAACCCACAGCTCCCGGTAATCTGAGGGTCAACTGGAGAACTTCAACTCAGGTTTCGGTGGGTTGGAACCCTTCGACCGACAACAATAAAGTTGCGGGCTACCATCTTTACCTCAACGGTATCAGGGTGAATCAATCCACTATTCGGGAAACCGGTTATGTTATCGGCAACCTTGATCCCGATACGCAGTATTATCTGGTAGCAACGGCCATCGACCCATCGGGTAACGAATCGCTGATCAGCAATGTTCTGGTGGCCACCACCCATAAAACCGACAACAAGCCACCTACCCCGCCTACTGCACTGACCGTTGTACAGGCAACCGGACTGGCGGCAAATGTTAAATGGAGCGGGGCAACCGACAACGAAACCGAAGTAATCGGGTACAATCTGTATATTAATGGCGAATTGTTCAATAAAACCGGACTGATTTACAGTGATAATACGGTTATTAAAAACCTTACCCCCGAAACCAGTTATAAAGTGACAATCGAAGCGGTTGATGCCGGCCTGAACGTTTCAGAAAAAAGTGTTGAATTTACGGTAACTACGGCCAGTTTCGATCCGATGGGCCCGTCGCTTGGCGAGCGAAGGGCAACATTCGAAGTTTTTCCTCAGAATACGACCTGGAACGAGGGCATCGGCCTGAACGGCCCCTACGAAAACGGCGATATGGTCAACAATGCCCGGATAAGGCAACTGGTGAAAGATTTTCAGGCAGGTGCAATCCGTTGGGGCGCAATTCCGGCCAATTCAAAATCGTTTGCCGGCTCGGTAGGCCCGGGAAAACAAAATACGTATGGTAAAATGCTCAACCTGGCAAACGAAATAGGTGCGTTTTTTGCCCTGACTGTGGGTGTTCAGGATGGAATTGATTACCGCACTGAGCCCAAAACATTCCTATACTTACTTGAATATCTGGCCGGTGATGCCAGTACAACATGGGGTAAAGTAAGGGCATCGGAAGGGTTTACCGAACCACTGCTTCAAAATAGCAAAGGAATCCTGCTCGAGTTTGGCAACGAAGTATGGGGAGCTGCAGCACACGATGCACAAATTGGCTCCGATTATACCAAATATGCCCAATGGGTACGCGATATGACCGATGTGGTAAAGTCATCGCCCTATTACGATCCCAAAAAAATCATTATGGTGTATAGCGGGCGCTATCCGCACCCCGATGCAAGCTATGGACTCAATACCCGGGTGCTGACCGGCGACCGTGGACATGCCGAATGTCTTGCCGTATCGGGATATCTTGGTGGCAACCTTAGCTACGATCCCGAAATACCGGCAGGAAAAAGCGAACTCGATTACTACAAAAGCGGAATCGATATGGCAAGGAACAATATGGACGGACTTGTTCTGACCATGAAAGAATCGCTAAACCTTACCGGAACATTAAAGACATTCTACCTTTACGAATCGAACATGACAACCAGCTCATACAATGGCAGGTTTGGGCAGGGAATTGTAATGACCGATTATATGGTTAACTCTATGAATTTTGGTTCCATTGTTCCCACCATTTTCCACCTGACAGGGGGGCAATGGCGCATAACACAACCGGCCGACAATTACCGCGAATTGCCGCTCTATACCATGGGCAAATATTTTAACCGTTTCTGCAAGGGGCATATCCTTAAAACCGCCTTGATTACCAACAATACCATAACCAATGCCAACAACCAGGTAATCAATTACAGTCCGGTTGGTGCGTATGCCTTTAATAATGGCGAACAGTTCAGTTTTCTTCTGATCAACCGCGATTTCGAATACGATTACACCATTCAGTTGAAACTGCCCGACGAGTTTAAATTTACAACCGACGCTAAAATTTATACCTTGTGGGAAAACAACTTCAGCTCTTTCAACACCAATATCGATTCGGTAACCACAACACTAACCAATGGGATGTTGCTGAAAGTGCCCAAACATGCCATGGTAGTTGTATCGGTAAAAGGGAATGACCCGGGGTTCGTAAAAACCGCACATGGTTACTATAATCGGAAAAGGCCAGAAACGCTTATCATAAATACCACCCGTAATGCGATAATTGATACCCATCGGGGAACCGAAATAATAACCCCTCAGGTTTTACCTACCGATGCATTCAGTACCGGGGTGGTTTACAATATTATTGAAAACACTACCCAAAGTATTCTTACCCCCTTGTCGAACAGCAGGTTGCACATCAGGGCATCGGGGGTTTGCGGCGATAATGGAACAATGAAAATTGTGTACTATGCATCCGATAACCACGACCTGAGGGACACCATTACCATCAGGATATCGAATCAGGGTATCGATTGCCCGGTTACCGGAATCAGCGATATAAACGGCGAATTGGGAATCCTTTTCAGTCCGAATCCGGTTAGTGAAAAACTGATCCTTAATCCCGGAATTGATGGCCGCTCAAAAGTCGAAATACACGATAGCATGGGCAGGCTGGTGGCATCAAAGCGAATGGAATATTCTTATGAAATTCCCGTTCAGGGACTTACCCCGGGTTTGTATATTTTGTCGGTTATCGATCCCGACGGATTACGCAGAACCGGAAAATTTCAGAAACAATAAGTTTTGTCCGAAATGATTACATTCAGAAAAGAACTAAGTATGTCGCAAATATATGGATCGGGCCTGGCCCTGATCCTTATATTTGTTTTGCTTTATTTATTTTTCGACAAACCTATATTTTTCTATATTGTAGGTGGACTTACCGTGGCCCTTCTGATCTGGCCAAATCCCTTCCGCTATTTTGGCATATTCTGGTTCGCACTTGGCGATATATTGGGATATGTTGTTGGGAGAATCCTGCTCACAATAATTTTTCTGGTGGTAGTGGTTCCGGTTGGGCTGATTATGAGGGGAAAACTAAGATCGAATTTGCAACTTTCTCAATTTAAAGCCAATGGCAACTCTGTTTTCAGGGAGCGCGGGTATCTGTTTTCGGGTAAGGATTTTTCAAAACCATTTTAAATTTTTCAGGCATGGAGCTATTAAATGATTTGTACGATTTTCTGAAAACCAGGAAAAAATATTGGATGATCCCGCTGATCATCATTTTGTTGTTTTTTGCTATTCTCATTGCCCTGTCATCGGGTTCGGCCATTGCTCCATTTATCTATACCCTATTCTGACGGAGGACAAAAGCAGGGTAATCCTGCCCGATTGAACGAATTATGTCTGAAATTATACTTGGAATATCAGCTTTTTATCACGACAGTGCAGCCTGTATCATTAAAGACGGCGAAATAATTGCGGCGGCACAGGAAGAACGTTTTACGCGAAAAAAGCACGACAGCGGCTTTCCAGGCAAAGCGGTTGAGTACGTACTTTCGGCACTCGAGGAGGATATTTCGTTGATCACGTATGTTGCCTTTTACGACAAACCACTCCTTAAATTCGAAAGACTGATTGAGACTTATCATGCGTTTTCGCCCAAAGGATTAAAGAGCTTTTATGAAGCCATTCCGGTTTGGTTGCACAACAAACTCCATATCAGACGGAATATACGCAACGAACTGAAAAGATACGGACTTGGGCACCTGTCTGTCCTTTTTCCTGAGCATCACCTTTCGCATGCTGCCAGCGCTTTTTTTCCTTCGCCTTTCGACGAGGCAGCCATTTTAACCATTGACGGGGTTGGCGAATGGGCAACCAATACCATCGGTATTGGCAAAGGAAATTCAATAAAAATCCTGAAAGAGCTTCATTTTCCACATTCACTTGGACTACTCTATTCGGCATTTACCTACTATTGCGGGTTTAGGGTCAACAGCGGCGAATATAAGCTGATGGGACTGGCTCCCTACGGACAATCTGATTCGGAAGAGACGCACCGTTTCAGGGAATTGATTACCCGGGAACTGATCGATATCCGGCCCGATGGTTCGTTCCTGCTGAACATGAAGTATTTCGATTATGCTACAGGATTAAAAATGACCAATAACCGCCTTTGGGAAAAACTGTTTGGCATCCCGCCCCGAAAACCCGAAACAGCACTTGGGCAGTCGTACTGTAATCTGGCGCTTGCCATACAGCAGGTTACCGAGGAGGTTGTTTTACAGCTTGCCACGACCGCCCGCGAATTGACCGGCCTGAACCATCTGGTAATGGCAGGCGGGGTTGCCCTGAACAGTGTAGCCAACGGAAAAATTGAAAACCACAAAATATTCGACCGTATTTGGATACAACCGGCAGCCGGCGATGCAGGCGGTGCGCCGGGTGCGGCCCTTGCGGTTTACCATATCCATCTTGGAAAAGCGAGAAGGGTATTCAACCATGGTTCCGATGGAATGAAAGGTGCATTTTTAGGACCTTCATTCAGCAAAGGGAGCATCTATAAAACCCTTACAAAATATGGCGCAACATACAGTTGGCACGACGATTTCGATGAGCTTTGCC
>CAZMDP010000050.1:0-8568 GCA_964565015.1 uncultured Prolixibacteraceae bacterium
ATAGATCGGGGCGAGTTCTCCCGCCAAAGCGGGACAAGCTGTACAATACCTCAGAAAACAAACAATTTTAATAGCATGAAAAAAGGATGGTAGATACACCAGCCTGATGATTCAATACTCCAATAAATATCTTTACCTTATAAAATCGGTTCTGATTGGAGAAAAGCTATCAATAAGCCTGACATTCGGAGTTAAGGTTTGAATGGTATGTTCAGCCTCTGAAGGGATTTTAATCATATCGCCTTTTTGGAGCCTGAATTTTTCGTTACCGATATAAAACCAAAGTTCCCCTTCGGCAACGTAGGTAATCTGTTCGTGTGGGTGCGAGTGGGGCGGATCAGGTTCAGTCATCGGGTTTTCAAAATCGATTACTACCGTCATCAGGTTTTCGAGGTAATGGATCCTTCGTTTTAAACCTGGCTTCACAATTTCCGGAATACTGCTTTTTTCGAAACTGGTGTACATTCAAATCTGCTTATTGTTTTATTGTGCCAGCGTAAACCTGAAACTTACCCCCATGTTGGTATTCGAGGTCGGGAATGAGACTGAGGTTAGCGGCTCGTTTATTACTTTATCGAAATATACCCGCAACTGGAAACGGTCGCTGAGCATATAATCGGCCGTGGTTTTTATAGTTATCGCACTTTGCCCGGCAGTGAGCTGGTCGGTGTCTTCCACAATCCTGCGGAGTATGGTTTTATTTTTTCTGAAGGAGAGATCGGTCCGTAGGGTAAGGTCGTTCGAATATGCCCGCTGCGAATTTTTGGTTTTCAGGATCAGGTCCATCCGTGTAAAGCGATAACCCACCCCGAAAATATATTCATCGCTGAGGACTTCAGTAATCTGATTGTTGGCAAACGACAGGGCAATGCTTCTCGACCGTTTTATCTCCGAACGGGTTGTCAGATCGTTGATCCAGGTAATATCCATATTAATCAGCGGACTGAAAGTTTCATTAATACTTACCGAATTGAATTCGAATGCCGGAAGGAAATTGTTCTGGATATCCCGAATATAGCTAAACCCATCTTCAACCGTCATGTAATTCAGATTGGTCAGGAAGGAGCCGACCGTATAACTCGAACGGTAGGAATGGGTGAAGTTCATGGTGCGCATAATATTGCTAAGTTTTGGTATGCGCGAAACCATTCCTTCGTATTGTACCCTCCAGTTTGGCCTGATGTATTTTATAGAGGGGAACATTCCCAGGGTAACCTTATCGGGATCGGCTCCCTGGTATGCTGCAAGGAAAGCAGGCACCAGCACTTCGACCGATGTAGGCCCGTAACCATCGGGGAATCCTGTTACAGGGTTTATTGCATTGGGATCGTAGTTATAAATTGGGTTTGCAGGGCGACTGGCAGCCAGGCGGCGGGCAATGGTCAAACGGTAATCTTTAAAGTTCTTAAATGCTTCCGAATGTGGAACACCCTCCCTGCCAATAGCGAAGAATGCTGTACTCCAGGTGAGAACCGACATTGAAAAATTACCCCTTTCGGTGAGGCTGTTTGGATTAAATCGGCCGTTTACATTATCCCAGTTGTAAAATTCACTTATATTCTTCGATATGGCGCGGTCGGCATTCACATCGATCCTGAGATCGGGAAGTGGCTCAACATTGGCCCTAATGCTGAACCGATCGCTTCGATTGAACAGGAAAGGCATATTGAGCAAAGGGTCAGTAGTAATCCAACCGCGCTCGCCTGCAGTCTGTGCAAACTGACGATCCTGCCAACCCATCAGGAATGGGAAGCCCGGAGCCACAGTACTTCCAATGTTTCGGCCAAATATGTTCTGGTCGGGCGTGTACCGGCCTGTTCCGAAAATTACCGGCGAGGGCAGATATCCCGGAAGAACGGTACCCCCTGATATGCTGTAATTGACCGATATGGATTTTACCCCGGTTAGCATCCGCATGGTAAGGTCAAAAGCATCTTTCAGGAAATTTTTCTCGGGTTTTCCGGTAACCAGAATATTGGCAATTCCTGCTGCCGACGATGGTGTAAATTCAACCGTATTTTTATCGATGATTTTAGAACTTCCTTCGATTACCTGTCCTTGTGGCGTGGTTGCCCTAACCGTTACCACCCTGAGATTTAGGTTATGCTTTATGCTTACAGGTTGCCCAACAGTTAACTGAACGTTTCGCTGATTGAATTCAGGGTTAGGCTGTTGTATGGGCTGACGTTGTGTTTGTTGCTGCCTGCCGGTTTGCCCAAAATTGCCCTGAAGACGGCTAGTTCGTTGGAATTTTTCATCAAGCCGTTTAAAGTAGGGCACCATATTATAAATCTGGTTCAGGTTGATGTTCCCGGTCAACTGAAGGTTTTGCGAGTTTTCGACCGAATTCCCTAACCTGATGGTATCGGCAGTTAAAGGGCCGGCTGCCCAGTTATATGATCCCTGATATCTGGCCGTAGCACTGAGGAAATTCAACATCTGTATCCGGTTTAAGGGCAAAGAATAAGAGGCGTTAACATTGTGATTATATAGGGTTGGACGTCCCATAGCCCATATATTGGACAGGATCGAATCGCGTTTCCATTGATAGTCGTCATCCCTGCGGTTGATACGTCCTTCGGGCTCATCAATCCTTGCTGTATTTCTCGATGAAAAATCGACTTTAAGGTTACGGGTTATGTCGTAACGCAGATCGAAAAAGCGGTTCCATAAAAAGTCTTTTTGGAAGGTTTGTGGCAATATCATGCCCGGATTGGTGATGTTCCGGGTCTGGATTTCGTTATAGCGTCGGTATAGGTCGGTACGGAGCGATATTTGCGTAGGCAATGGGTATAGGTTGAAATCGCCGATTAAAGCCAGGGGGCCTTTATTCAAACCTTTAACCTTTTGCAGAGGTTGCCACAATTCTGGTCTGCTGTTGAAATTGTATGAAAGCATCCCGCGGTAAGTGCGGTCAACATTGTATTCGGTGTTGATATTCCGCATAAAGAGTTCGTTGTAGGAATATGTAGCGGCAAAGTTACCCGGGTCCCATGGACGGGGTTTTTTGGCCTGTGTCATTTGCGGTTCAACTTTCACGTTCGTGAAGTTCAGGCTCTTTCTGATGATCACATCCTGTGCAATAAACCTTATTGAATCCCTTTCCGATTTTGTTTCGCTCCGTTTCAACGATTCATTGAGTTCGATATCGGGGTTGAGAGGGTCGTATTTCGGATTACGGTTGCTCCGTGAATACCCATAATACATTGGGATTCGCACGCCTGATTCTTTGGGGAAAAAGCGCCCAAGGTCGATTGATGAGGCAATATCCACTTCGGTGAGGTTATCGAGGCTGCGCTGGTTAACTTTCTGTTCGATGCTGCCAAATCCGGCCGAACGGGTACGACCTGCCATGGTGACTGTTCCGAGGTCGGCAAGCCTGGCCGAAACCCGGGCATTGGCAGCCCAGCCTCCGTTCTGATCAAAGTCGGTCAACCGAAGCTCGTTTACCCACACTTCAACCGATTTTGGTCCAGTATTCACCTGCCCTTTCCTGTTACGGATACCCATCATCATTACCTGCACATTCCCAAGGTTTGGGCTACCTTTCACTTTAACACGGTTTTTATTGTTGTTCCAACCCTGATGAGGCACTTCATAAATATCCTGTATCCTGAAATTTGAACCTGCTTCCCTGATCCGTGCATCCCTGTCGAGTTTGGCCTGAGTAAACAATTCAAGCGGTATATCGAGCCGGTTTTCATCGGGCCATACAATGTAGCGGTCCTGAAGTATTTCGCCGTTATATCGTCCTGGAGGGGTAAGTTTCAACGGAACTTCATATTCATAATAATTAAAATTGTAGTCGGAACCCAACCTGATGAAAAACACCAATTCATCATCCCTTAAAGGAAAACCTTCGATTTGTTCGGCGTGTACCTCCAGTTTCAGGTTTTTATACCTGCGGAAATCCATGTAAATGCTTTTATATGCCGCACGGGCATCGCCCTGTTCGAGATCAGTAACTTTCAGTACCATCGACTGTTCATTAAGCTGCCTGAGCTGAGGGTTGGCCGGATCGATTACCCGGTCGATACCAGGGGGCAGAATATAGTTTACAGGCGAACGACTACCATTTTCTTCAATGTTTACAGCCGAAATGTCGAATGTTGTGGCATCCGATTCCATACCGGTTTCCGACAAGGTACGGGTATAACGTCTCCAGTCGGCTCTTACAAGGTCGAGGGTTGCAAAACGCAATATTACCGGATCCTGAAAGCTGGTCAAAAACATGCGAAGGAACCTGATGGATTTGAAATCACGGATCGACCCGAATACATCGTCATACTCACGAACCGGAATCTTGAACTGGTACCATTTAACTTCGCCAATCTGGCCGTTTTTTAGCTGTACACGGCTTAATTTTACATCATTGATGTAGTTCTTGCCAAGTTCCATATCCTCTTTACGAAGGCTGACCCTATACTGGTAATACCGTTCATATTCATTGAGCGTGTTGTCGTTGTTGATATCCTCAATGTCGGGAATGGTCGATGCGGAGGTAGGGTACGATTCGGGCGACATTTCGGTTGTAGGGGAGTTGCCGTCCATGCCGTTGTAGCGTTTATAACGCTCAAGAATTCCCATCTGCTGTTGATCGAGATTAGTTCCACGGTAGTAATGATAGTTGTCTTTCGAAGGATCGGCCAGAAACCTTTCATAAACTTCGGGCGATACTATGTTTTTTATCTCTTCAAGGTAATCGGCAAAAAAGCTTCGCTCGTCTTCGTCGCTCAATCCATCGAGGCCTACGTCCTGAAACCGCCTCGATGCCGGATTATTGTCGAATGCATTTACCAACGACTGTTGCCTGGAAACGCGTCCCCAAACCGTGGTATCCACATTGGTTACTTCGGCAGTGGTTGGAAGGCCATTCTCGAACGATTTTCTTCCGTCGCGCAGAATATCTTCCGAAATATCGCCCAGGTTAAAATATAAGTCCCCTCCGGATAATGTACCTAAAGTATCGTACACAAATGGGTCCATCAGCCAGAATTCGATAAACTCGATGTTTGCATTCTCGAAATCGCTGGTTTCGATGCGGCGCATTATCCCACCCCAGCGCGATGCCGGATCGCGAAGGGTTCCGTCGGGGTTAATACCTGCCGAATAGGGCGATGGCCGTGTATCAAAGTTATATGGCCCTTTTTCTGACGGATAGAAGGCCATATCAAATACGGGAATATTGGTGGGCTGACCCACAGGCGATTCTTTGGCCGGGAATATCTCTTTTTCGAATACCTCGCGCACAAAATGGTTCGACTGTAAATCCTTATCGTTTCGGATATGGTTGGGAGTGAGCGAACTGTTTCGCAAAAACAGCGGGTCGATGATGTACCAGGCCAGCAGCGCCCTGTTGAAACCATATTCGAGCTGGTTGCTCAGGTTCCCTTCGGGGAACAACTGCTGCAACTGGGGGGTGCTTGCCATAACCCATGCCTGCCTGGCTTTCAGGTCGATGGTTGTTTTTGTTCCCTCAAAATCGTCGATATAAGCTGCCCCGTTCCTTCCGATTACCCTCGAATGGCCTGGGATAAGCCTCGCAAACTCAGCTTCGAAGTTAATGGTCGAAGGCGCTTTTGTATTGATCAACGGAAGTTTGTCGATCATTCTTGTAAGGAACCGACTATCTGTCGAGAATCGGGTGTCGAGCCCTACTATCAGGTTTGAGATGGGGTCTTGTCCATAATCAATTTTCTGGGTCAAGGGCCTTTCCTGCATATACAGGGCAGTTGCCCCTATATTGAATTTATCGGAAAAGGCATAGTTGGCGTGTGTTCCAAGAAGGGTCTTTCGCTGCATCGAAAACAAATCCTGGCTTTCGGTAGCAACCTGAATGGGTGTTCCCGATTCGAGAAGCCCAGGATTGATGATCCTGACGCGGCCTAAGGTATAATCTACCGTATAATCAACATTCTCAATAAGTTCTCGGCCGCCGGCAGTTACCCTCACCGATCCTGGTGTAAGGTTGAAGGTGTTCAGCATGATATCTGATCCTGATGCACCCTTGTAACTTCCCATTAATCGGAATTTATTCCGCTCTGCGTCCTGTTCGGCTATAGTTTTTGTTGAATCGTACAGCGCCTGGAACACATATTTGTCAATCAGTGCCTGATCCTGTATAGAATCGGCCAGGTGTTTTCCAAAAGGTTCAAGCACCGGAAATATTATCCTTGCATTCGACGATCGCACAGTAATGCCTTCAATATAATCGAACATTCCATCGGGGTAGGGGTCAAGCTGTTTGTTCAGCTTGTCGAGGTTCATCACACTGAGCAATATCCTTCCGTTGAGCCTTCCTTCGGGTATATAATTGATGTATGTTCCCGTTGAATCGTTCATATACATCACGTTGAATATAAAATCCTGGCTGGTTAGCTGATAGGCGTTCAGGTTGTAAACGTTCTTCATCATCAGGTCCCATGTTGGAAGACCGGGAGATAAAGTTGTTCCTTTTATCAGCTTCAGGATAAGGGTTTGTGGTGCATCCACACCATCGGTGGAGAATTCGCCCACCTGGAAAACCTGGCCGTTTGCGGTATAATTGTATGCCACAGCCAGTACCTCGTCGGTGTTCAATGCCGTATTCAGCGATATGTATCCCAACCGCTCGTTGATTGTATATTCCGAAGGGTTCAGTTTTCTGGCCTGCTCAATTTTCTCGAAGTCGCGGCCTCCCACAAACTGGTTCCCAAATTGCGACATAACAGAGGTAATGTTCTGAACATTACGGATTCCGGAATAGGTTGTGGTCATTGCCTCGTACATGGCATTGGCCTGGTTGTTCGGATATATATTCAGAGGAAATGGAAGACCTGTATTCTGCTGAAAATCGGGAACAGGGTTGTAAATATGCGGTTCATGTTCACCTAAGTCCTGTAAAGCCAGAATATTCCTCGATTCGGTAAAATTGTTGGTTTTATTGGTAACCCAGATTTCAATTTTATTGATGGTAATACCCGAACGTATTACAGGCAAATTGCGGAGGGCATCGTTATAATTGTCCCTGAAATATTGTGAGAGGAAAAAGTGACGGTTGGCATCGTAATCAACAGCCGATATTTCAAAGTTGGTAACCTGAGCCCCGCCTTCCGACTCTACCATCCTGGTTTCGCCCTTATGCTGCGAGAATAAGGTGGTTACATTGAGTTTGCCAAACTGCATTTCGGTTTTAACCCCAAAAAGGTTCGATGCTCCGGTAATCAGCGAACCATTCAACGGAAGAGAAACATTACCGGCTTCAATCCGCTTGATGATTTCATCTTCTTCGCCCGTGTATTCGAGGTTCATTTTATTCTCATAGTCGAATGTTGCTTCGGTGTTGTAGTTCACCCGCATGTTCATTTTCGTACCAATCTGGCCCATCACGTTCATCTGGATTTTCTGATCGAAATCGAACGATGGAACTTTACGGAGCCGTTCGGGAATGGCCGGGTTCTGGGTTTCATTAACCTGGTACCCGAAACTTACTTCAACATACCCCTGTGGTTTTATGTCGATAACATTACCCCCGAAAATGCGGTTAAATGCTTCACTTTCAATGGTAAGCCGCGGAATCAGCGATCCCTGGTACTGCATGTCGGTTATGTTTTTCCTCGATCGCCAATAATCGCGTATCGACTTCTGAAAGTCATAATCGATATAATCTTCAAGCGTCATTGCCTGAGGTAGCCGGTAATTCAGGTTCCCGATTTTCTCGTAAAAGATGTACTTGCCGGTTATGGGATCGTATTCTATCTGGCGGGTCAGGTTTGAGGGCCTTCTTAAAAACAGACTTGAAGTGTCGCGTTGCGATGGCTGCCCAAAAGCCGGCCTGTCGTTGAATGGGAAAGGTAACGGCTCGGTAATGGTGTCGGGCACAGCGGTTTGCGTTTCAACCGGAACCTCGATAAACAAAGGCAATGCGGCCGATATCTGTTCAACTCCTGTCCCTGGTCCTTTGCTCAGCGATAAAAGGGAAAAAATTGCAGTAAGTAAGAGTATATTTTTAAGAAAAGTCCGGAATTTCATTCAGTTCTTATAACCTTTTAAGTGCATGTTTTATCACAACTTCCACGCTCAGCCCGGGTTGTTCTTTCAGGACGCCGGCAACCGCTTTTTCGGCATCCTTTCGGGCAAAACCGAGCATAACTAATGCTGATAACGCTTCATTTTGAACGGTATTGTCCGATGGAATTAAAATTTGTCCTGCTGCCGGAGCTGTTTTGCCCATTTTATCTTTCAGGTCGATGATGATCCGCTGCGCAGTTTTCAAACCTATGCCTTTGACCGATTTCAGAAGGTTAACATTATCGGTGGTGATGGCCGAAGCAATCTCATCGGGCGACAACGACGAAAGCATCATCAATGCCGTTGCGGCGCCTACTCCATTAACCGATAATAGGTTTCTGAACAGCTCGCGCTCCGAATTTGTAGCGAATCCATATAAAAGGTGAGCGTCTTCGCGAACAATCAGATGGGTATAAACTTTTGCCTGTTTCTTGCCATTCAGAGTCGAAAAGGTACCGAGTGAGATGTGAATTGCATAACCAATCCCTCCAGCCTCAATTACTGCAAGGGTAGGGGTAA
>CAZMDP010000051.1:0-8563 GCA_964565015.1 uncultured Prolixibacteraceae bacterium
CCGTGCATGAAGTTTTTGTGTGCTGATGCCAATTTCGGCACCTAATCCAAACTGCGCACCGTCGGTAAAAGCTGTTGAAACATTGCTGTAAACCGCAGCGGCATCGACCATTTTCCTGAATTTTTGGATCGAAAGCTGGTCTTCAGAAATAATGGCTTCGCTGTGTTTCGAGCTGTACCTGGCAATGTGTTCAAGCGCTTCATCGAGCGTGCCCACGGTTTTTATGGCCATTTTGAGCGAAAGAAATTCCGTACCGAACGATTCCAGGGTAGCTGGTTTTAAAAGTTCGGTTGGATAGTTACCTGAAAGGGCTGCATATGCTTCGTCATCAGCAAAAACAATTACTTCTTTTTCGGCAAGTTTTTCGGTCAACCTGGGTAGGTCGATTAACCGATCGCGGTGTATAACCAGGCAATCGAGCGCGTTACAAACCGATGGACGGCGGGTTTTTGCATTGAACACAATTTCGGCGCCTTTACGAACATCGCCCGCAGCATCGAAATAGGTATGGCAAATACCGGCACCTGTTTCGATTACCGGAATAGATGAATTCTGCCTGACAAAATCGATAAGGTTTTGGCTCCCACGAGGTATAATCAGATCGATATAGCCGTGAGCATGAAGCATTTCATGGGTTTCTTCGCGTCCAGCCGGCAGAAGGGTTACAACGCCCTCGGGCAATCCATGTTTCGTTACAACCTGATGGATGACTTCCACAATGGCCGTATTGGAGTAAATGGCATCGGAACCCCCTTTCAGAACGCAGGCATTACCCGATTTGAGGCATAGCGAAAACACATCGAAGGTAACATTTGGACGCGCTTCGTAGATTATCCCGATAACCCCGAATGGAACGGAAACTTTGGTGATCTTCATTCCATTTGGACGGACCGTTTCTGCTAAAATCCTGCCCACCGGATTGGGTAAAGCTGCCACATTCCGTATATCGGCCGCTATTCCGCTGATGCGTTCAGCAGTGAGTTTAAGCCGATCATATTTCGGATCATTTTTATCCATCCTGTCGAGGTCTTTCTGATTTTCGTAGAGAATAAATCCGGAATGTTCCTCAGCCTCATCTGCAAGGTCGAAAAGCAAATTCCTTATGGTTTCTTCATCTGCCAGATTAAGCAACCTCGAAGCCTTTAAAGTATTTTCAAGTTGTGGTAATATTTTCATGAAAATGTGGTAATTATAAACGACTTATTAATACATAGGATCAAATCCTCTTAAAACAATATCCTCAAACTCCTTATATGTAATTACTTTGGTTTTACTTATAATTTTCAGGTCAAGTAAATCTTTGTCACCGCTGATTAAATAATTAGCATTTGAATCAATCGCAAGCGACACCAAAAAATTATCTTTTGGGTCTCTGCAAAGATCAGTTATTGTTTTTAAGCCAACATTGCATGTAGATTCTTCAAAAAGATCAAAAAACTCATCAATACTTTTCTCGGTAAAATATTTCCTGAATTTTTTTCGTGTTAAAACTTCAAATATTTCACTGATTTGTTCATCACATGTGACCACATCTATCTTTCCTATGTGTATTAGTTCCTGTAATCCTGATAAACATTTACCCATCAGGAATGAAATCCACAGGTTAGTATCAATGATTATTTTTAAGGATTTGTCTTCCTTCTTCATATCGCTTTTTTCTGACCATTTCAACCTCACTTTCAATTTCTTCCATTGTAAGATCGTTATTTTCAAGAGATTTTAACAAGGAATCGAATCTCTTCAGTGAAAGCGACTTTTTGAGCGAGTTGTAAATTTCAAGTTTCTCCTCATCGTTAAGTCCATCAATAATTTTTATGAACTGTCTTTTATCTATTTCAATGTTTATCGTTTTCATAGAAGCTTTTTTTCAAATTTAACCCATTTATCGGAAAAATGATTCAGCGTTGCATAATAATGTTTTGACAATTATACATTTAATTTATTTCCCGTTTTCAAGATAAAGGTAATCATAATGAATAAGTGGCTTTTGCCGTGCTGCCATTTTTTCCTTTTCAAGTTTATCGGACCCAAACTGAGCTTTGCCAATTCCCACATAATGGTTATCCTGATCGATAATTTTCAGGAGATCGCCGGTTTTAAAATCGCCCTCAACACGAACCACGCCTACCGGCAACAGACTCACAGCCTTTTCGGAATGGAGGGCATCAGCCGCACCTTTGTTGATTACAATTACGGCTTTTGCAAAACTATCGGAATAGGCGATCCAGTTTTTTACGCCCGAAACAGCCCTGCTCTCCGGAACAAACCAGGTATGCTCCACTTTTTTCGATTTATCCATAATATCGATCAGGATGTTTTCTCGGCTTCCGTTGGCCACATGCACCGCGATTCCGCTGCTGGCCACTTTACGGGCTATCCGCAGTTTTGTCATCATACCGCCCCTTCCGAAACCCGACATCTGCCCCGAAACGTGGATTTTGGCATCATCCAGATCGCTGCGAATCTCCGAAATTATTTTTGAGCCGGGATCGCCGGGATTACCTGTGTAAACCCCGTCAACATTCGACAGTATGATCAGCGCTTCGGAATTGGCGAGCGTTGCCATAAGCCCCGATAATTCATCGTTATCGGTAAACATCAGTTCGGTAATTGAAATGGTATCGTTTTCGTTAACAATCGGAACCACTCCATTTTCGAGTAAAGTATTGATGCAGTTTTTCATGTTGAGGTAATGTGCCCTGCTCGAAAAATTTTCCTTGGTTGTGAGAACCTGTGCGCAAATCATCCCATGTTCCCTGAAAAAATCGGAATACCGATTGATCAGCTTAACCTGTCCCAAAGCAGCCCAAAGTTGCCTCGACGACACCGAATCATATTTTTTTGAGGGCATCAACACCGATTTACCTGAAGCAACAGCTCCCGACGAAACCAGCACGACCTCGACCCCTTTCTTGTGGAGCACAGCAATCTGATCGACCAGGTGGGCAATACGCGAGGTATTGAGCATCCCGTCGGGCTTTGTCAGCACGTTACTGCCTACTTTTACCGTAACTTTTTTATAGCGCAAATCCATTATCCCGGATTTTCGAGTTTTTCAATTTTTTTGTACGATGCCAATAATCCCTGAATCAAACTGGCGCTGAAACCTTTGTTTTCCATTTCGTTCAAACCGGTTATGGTAATACCTCGCGGTGTGGTAACCTTGTCGATCTCTTTTTCGGGGTGGTTCCCTGTTTCGAGTACCAGTTTTGCCGCACCAAGTACAGTTTGTGCCGTAATAAACTGGGCAAGTTCGGCACCAAAACCAATTTCGACACCGCCCTGCATGGCAGCGCGGATGTACCGGAGTGCGTAAGCAATACCACAGGCTGCCAGAACTGTTGCGGCAGCCATTAGCTCGTCGGGGATGATGGCTGTTTTGCCCATTTTATTGAACAGATCGACCACTACCTGTTTATGCGCCTCTCCGCTTCCATTGGTCGAAATCAAGGTCATCGATTCCTGTAAAGCTATAGCCGTATTGGGCATTGCCCTGAAAAGGGGTAACCCGCTACCCGTAATCTGGCTCAATTCCTTCAGGTCGACCCCGGCTACGAGCGATATCAGCACCTTTTCGTCCGTTAACACACCAGTAAGGCCTTTCAGGATTTCCATAACCTGATATGGCTTAACCGCAAGGATAACAATATCGGATTGCCTGACGGCTTCAAGGTTATCGGCTCCGGTATGAACACCCTTATCGCTGAGCCGTTTGAGCAACTCGAACCGGCGGCGGGTAACATAAAGGTTCGAGGCCATAACCTCGCCCGAAAGCAACAACCCTTCGGCAATAGCAGTTCCTAAATTTCCGCCCCCGATAATGGCAATTTTTTTATTTTGCATGGTCCAGATTTTTATCCAATTAACCGAAAATTTCAGTCAGGCAATTTACAAAGAATAACGCTTCGCCAGAATTAAGCGACAAAGGTGGCAACAATCTGATAACATTTGTTCCGCTAAATCCGGTAAAAATCCTGAACTCGTTCAATAACCTGTTCCTTATTTCCTTAACCGGTTGCTTACATTCAATTCCTATCATCAATCCCCTGCCACGAACTTCCAACTCTTTTGAAATGCCCGATAATTGATCTATTAAAAGCTTGCCAACCTGACAGGCATTTTCAATGAGGTTTTCATTTTTCATCACATCGAGCACTGCAATGCCAGCCGCACAGGCCAGGTGGTTTCCGCCAAAGGTGGTACCAAGCATTCCGTGCCAGGGTTTAATATCAGGGTGGATCAATACGCCTCCGATGGGAAAACCATTGCCCATACCTTTTGCTACAGTAATAATATCGGGCTTGACGGCTTCGTACTGATGAGCAAAAAACTTTCCGCTGCGTCCATATCCACTTTGTATTTCATCGAGAATGAACATTGCCCCATGTTTTTTGCAAAGACGTTCCAATTCACCTAAGAACCCACTTGCAGGGAGGTTAATTCCGCCAATTCCCTGAATTCCCTCAACAATTACCCCGGCAATGCCGCCACCGGAAAATGCATCCTCAACAGCGGCCAGATCGTTAAATGGTAAGATTGCAGCGTTCGGTGTCTGGTTTACCGGCGCTACAATTTTTGGGTTATCGGTGAGTGCAACTGCGGCCGAAGTCCGCCCGTGAAAACCTTTTCCAAAGCTGATGAATTTTTTGCGACCGGTAACAAATGATGCCAACTTTATGGCGTTTTCGTTTGCTTCGGCCCCCGAGTTGCACAGGAACAACTGATAATCGGGGTAACCCGAAAGCTGCCCGAGCTTATCGGCCAGTTCTTCCTGCAGAGGGTTTTTTACCGAATTGCTATAGAAAGCTATTTTTTGCAACTGCCCGGTTATCATTTTCACATAATGCGGATGGCTGTGCCCTATAGAAATAACTGCGTGGCCCCCATACAAATCGAGATATTGGTTTCCGGCATCATCCCAGACTGTACAGCCGGAAGCTTTTACGGGAGTAATATCGAGTAACGGATAAACGTCAAATAAATTCATGGAGAAAATGGTTTCAATGAATAATGAAAAATTTTTTCAACTCTATAAATTATGGCTACACATCACAAATTATCATCAAAAGGCAATTCCCTTAAGACGAAGCCCTGCCTTTTCATCGAGGCCAAACATCAGGTTCATATTCTGGACCGCTTGCCCCGAGGCACCTTTCAGCAGGTTGTCGGTACAGGTTATGATTACCAGTTTATTGCCATGTTTTTCGAGGTAAATTATTGCCTTGTTGGTATTCACTACCTGTTTTAGAGAACGATTAACCCTTGTTAAAACCACAAACGGATGACCTGTATAATAATCGGTAAATAATTTCAGGGCATCCTCCAATTTTCCGGCGTATTGGGTATAAGCCGTCACAAAAATCCCTCGTGTGTGGTTTCCCCTGATTGGAACAAAATTAAACCCATAGTTAAAATCAGGCTGCAACTGAGTAAGGCTTTGTAATATTTCGGCCTCGTGCTGGTGTTCAAAAATCTTATATGCGCTCAGGTTGTTGCTTCGCCAACTGAAATGGGTGGTATCGGATGGTTGCTGACCTGCACCGGTTGAACCTGTAATTGCCTGTACATGAACTTCATCGACAAGCAATCCGGCGGCAGCAACGGGTAACAGCGCCAGCTGAATACCGGTGGCAAAACAACCGGGATTGGCGATAAACCGGGCACTTCTTATTTTTTCGCGGTTCAGTTCGGGCAAACCATATACAAAGTTATGGCTACCATCAGAAATCCTGAAATCGGTACTTAAATCGATCACTTTCAGATTTCCGGGAATTAGATTGTTTTCCATCCATGCTTTCGATTTGCCATGCCCCTGACATAAAAATACCACATCAACCTCATTCAGATTGGCATTTTTCGAAAAAAGCATATCGGTTTCGCCCACCAGATCGTCGTGAACAGAAGAAACTTCGTTGCCAGCATTACTGGCGCTTTGTGCAAAAACAATTTCAGCATGTGGATGATAGAGAAGTATCCTTATCAGTTCGCCGGCTGTATAACCTGCTGCGCCAACTATTCCTACTCTTAATTTCATACCGGATTATGGTTTAAACTTGCGGGTTTAAGGTTTAAAGACCTATCTTTAAACTGTAAACCTGAATTTACTTTTTATTTACGGTGTGATATATTTTTAAAGCATTTCCAAGTATGGCCGTAAACCCTTTCACATCTTCGCCCGTCCATGCTTTGCTTTCTTCGCCATATTTGCCAAACACCGAACTCATCAGGTCGTTGGGCGATTGAATACCCTGAAGTTCGAAACGATAGGGTTTCAACGCTACAAATACTTTCCCGTTTACCGTAGCCTGTGTACTTTCGAGGAAGGTTTCCATATTGCGCATCACCGGATCGAGGTAAAGCGCTTCGTGGAGGAACATGCCATACCAGTTGGCCATCTGTTCTTTCCAGTATAATTGCCATTTGCTCAGGGTATGCTTCTCCAATAAATGGTGGGCCTTGATGATGATGAGCGGTGCAGCGGCTTCAAACCCAACGCGCCCTTTAATTCCGATGATGGTATCGCCCACATGGATATCGCGGCCTATGGCATAGGGCGAAGCTATTTTTTCGAGTGCCTGAATGGCTTCAGGGCCACTTTCAAATTGTTTCCCGTTAACCGCTTTAAGCTCACCTTTTTCAAATGTCAGTTCAACAATCTGGGGTTCTTCTGCCGAAAGCTGAGTAGGATAAGCGCTTTCGGGAAGCGGTTTATCCGATGTAAGTGTTTCTTTTCCGCCAACACTGGTTCCCCATAAGCCCTGGTTAATGCTGTACTGCATTTTCACAAAATCATCTTCAACGCCATGCTTTCTCAGATACTCAATTTCCTGTTCACGGCTTAATGCAAGGTCGCGGATGGGCGTTATAATATTGATGCCCGGCGACAAAACCTGGAAAGTCAGGTCGAATCGCACCTGGTCGTTTCCGGCTCCGGTGCTTCCATGCGCAATATATTTTGCCTCTATTTTTTTGGCGTATTCGATGGAGGCAATGGCCTGAAAAACACGTTCTGAACTTACCGAAATCGGATAAGTATTGTTTCTCAGGATATTCCCATATACCATATACCTGATACATTTCTGGTAATATTCTTCGGTAATGTCGATCGAAACATGTTCTTTGGCACCAAGACGGTACGCCTTTTCTTCAATACGTGCAAGGTCTTCGGCAGTAAAACCTCCCGTATTTGCCGTTGCGGTATAAACATCAAATCCTTTTTCTTCGGTCAGGTACTTGACACAGAACGAAGTGTCCAATCCGCCGCTGAAAGCCAAAACTAATTTTTCCCTCATGTTATTTTATTTTGTTTTTTATTTGCCCTGTATTTTTTTAAAAGGTTAATAGCATATTTAGGGCTGAGTTTTTTCATATAGTCGAGCAACGAACGTTTTTTGATTTCACTTCCGTTCCCGTTTTTTTCGGTTTCCCATGCCGGATCGTACAACATTCCCGTACAAAGACATTTTGTTCGCTGGGTTCGTTGTAAAATATCATAATTAACACAACCCTGGCATCCTTTCCAGAAAGCCTCATCGTCGGTCAGTTCCGAATAGGTTACCGGCCGGTAACCAAGCTGATGGTTAATTTTCATCACAGCCAAACCGGTAGTCAAACCAAAAATTTTGGCATCAGGGAATTTTGTCCGACTAAGTTCAAAAGCTTTCTTTTTAATCTCTTTTGCAAGGCCAATTCCCCTATATTCCGGATTAACTATCAAACCTGAGTTGGCCACATATTTGGCAGTGCCCCATGTTTCGATATAACAAAATCCGGCAAACTCTTCGCCATCCAGAGCAATTATTGCTTTTCCCTCTTCCATTTTTGCGGCAAGGTATTCGTAGGTTCTTCGGGCAATACCGGTCCCTCTTTGCTTCGAAGCTATGTCGATATGATCGTTGATCGTATTGACATATTTCAGGTGTTGCGTACCAGCAACCTCGACCTTGATATTTTTTAATTCTTTCATTTCTACTTAAAGCAAATTGATTCAATCAATATTTCGTCCATTAAATTTTATCCTTCAGGTAAGGCAAAATCCGTTTCAGGGCCGATATCAATTCATTACGGCTAACGCCCTCTTTCATGATAACCAGAATGGTATCGTCGCCCGCAATGGTCCCGATTATTTCGCCCGGATTGGCGCCGTCGATAACCGCAGCTATACTGCTGGCATATCCGGGCAAAGTGCGTATAACACTTAAGTTTCCCGAGAACCTGATCCCCCTGAAGCCATCGGCCAGATAGTTAATCCTTTCTGGATCGCGGGGAGGATTTGTACTGGCTATCAAATCGGGCATAACGTAAATATAACCATCGGGCCCGTCGGCAATTTTTGCAACGTGCATAACTTTCAGGTCGCGAGAAAGGGTTGCCTGTGTGAGGTCATAACCCCTCGCATGCAGCAGTTCGAGCAACTCTTCCTGACTCCTGATCCGATCGTTCGAAATAATATCGCGGATTGCCTGATGCCTGTCTGATTTATTCTTCAATTTGTATATTTATGCAATTTTTTTTCAAAAATATGCATTATTCCCTCACTTAAATGTATTTGATAATGTTGCTT